>CBDVDO010000050.1:0-8614 GCA_965372765.1 uncultured Anaerolineales bacterium | reverse complement strand
CCACGGTGGGACTTAGACAAACTAGGCCGCGATTTTAATCGCCGGCTGATATCACAGGTATCTGATCATATGATTTCATATTCGTCTGGCATCTGTCCTATTCGTACAGAGTCTATCGAAGTGAGCATAGACGAAGGAGTAATCGCTTTACTTTGATGGGGTTTGGGTTAAACACATAGGGGCTGTGCCAATTACATTAGGCACAGCCCCTTTCTATTTCAGTCGATTTTCCAGTTTACTTCTTTCGGTCTGCCTGCTGAGCTTCTTCCAGTGACCAGCCTTCCAGAACAGCCTGCCTGGAAAGACGGATTTTGCCGTCTCTGCTGATATCTGTCACCATCACAGTGATTTCATCACCAAATGCAATCACATCCTCCACGTTCTTTACATGGTTGGAATCCAGCTGGGAGATATGCACCAGCCCGTCAATGCCGGGCAAGATTTGAACAAAAGCGCCAAAGGTCTTGATGCCAACAACCCGACCGGTATAAATACGACCGATTTCAGGTGTTGCAGTAAGCCCTTCAATGCGCTCTTTTGCCAATCGGGCGCTTTCACCATCATCTGAGGAGATGAAAACGATTCCTTCATCATTGATATCAATCCTGGCACCTGTCGTTTCCTGAATATCGCGGATGGTTTTTCCGCCTGGGCCAATGATCGCTCCAATTTTATCCACAGGAACCCGGATCGCCTGGATGCGGGGAACATGGGGTTTTAGATCAGTTCTGGGTTCTGAAATCGTCTTTAGCATCTCGCCCATAATAAATGACCGGGCTACCTTTGCCTGTGCCATCGCTTCTGACATCACCTGGGATGATATTCCTTTCAGTTTAATGTCCATCTGCAGCGCAGTAATACCTGCTTCAGTTCCAGCTACTTTGAAGTCCATATCACCAATATGGTCCTCCAAACCTTGAATATCAGTCAGAATGGCATAATTATCTCCTGCCATAACCAGACCCATTGCCACGCCGGCCACGGGTGCTTTGATCGGCACTCCAGTATCCATCAAGGATAATGTTGATCCACATACAGAAGCCATAGATGAGGAACCATTAGAGGAGAGCACCTCGGAAACCAGCCGCAGCGTGTAGGGGAAATCTTCCTCGGAAGGAATGACGGGCAGCAGCGCCCGTTCAGCCAGGGCCCCATGTCCGACTTCGCGGCGTGAGGTTCCTCTCAAGAAACGGACTTCTCCCACAGAGAAGGGAGGGAAGTTGTAATGATGCATATACCGTTTGGAGTCGTGGGGAGAAAGATTGTCAATCATCTGGGCATCTCGCGGTGTGCCGAGAGTGGTCAAAGTAATCACCTGGGTTTGACCCCGGGTGAATAACCCGGAACCGTGCACCTTGGGGAGAGTATCAACATCACACCAGATATCACGTACTTTGGTCAGATCCCTGCCATCAGACCGTTTTCCTGTGTCCAGGATGCGGGCCCTGATTGCTTCTTTTAATGCAGCTTCAAAAGCTTCTTTCACGTCCCCGGGAAGAGCTGCCTCATCTGCAGTTAATTCCTTCAGAATATTCTCACGCAGGGCATCCAAAGCTTGCCTGAACTCCACTTTTTCATATTCTTTCGCTAGAATGTCATTGATCGGGTCATACGCCTTGGAGCGGACTTCTGCCTTCAAATCATCACTGAGCTTAAAGGATTGGTATTCTTTTTTGGTTTTTCCAAGCTCTTTGATCATTTTTTCCTGGACGTCAATCAACGGTTGAATGGCTTTCTGTCCCCATTCCAGAGCTGCCAGGATGACCTCTTCTGATACTTCTTTTGAATTGCTTTCAACAGTCAGGATTGCATCCCGGCTGCCGGCCATGATCAGGTCCAGATCAGATTTTTCACTCTCTTCGTAGGTCGGATAAGCAATGAACTCTCCATCGATCCTTCCCACCCGGATTGCTCCGATCGGTCCATCCCAGGGGATATCGGAAATGACCAATGAAGTGGATGCTGCGATCAAACCAATGATATCCATGGGTTGTTTGCCATCCGCTGAGAGGGCATACAAAATTAATTGAACCGAGTTCCTTAAATCCTTAGGGAAAAGGGGTCTAAGAGGACGGTCAATCAAGCGAGCTGTCAGGGTTGCATCTTCTCCGGGGCGTCCTTCTCGCCGGAAAAACCCGCCGGGAATGGTGCCGCTGGCATACATCCGGGCTTCATAGTTCACTGTCAAGGGGAAAAAATCCGCCCCTTCCCGGGCTTCGTCACCCATAGTGGCGGTCCCAAGCATGACAGAATCTCCTAAACGGACAGTCACTGCTCCGCCTGCCTGTTCTGCCAGAGTTCCGGTTTCAATAATGATCTCTTTATCATGCACTAACGCTGTATATTTCTTTGATTCTGGTTTCATTTTTATCTCCTGCCGGGCATTCAAAGGGTCAGGGATTGGGAGCTAGGGACAAGTGATTGTTCATACCTCCCAATACCCAACCTGACTAGAATGCACGGACTTAGTACATTACTACGCTTGAATAAGTAGTTACTAATTCTTCTTTTTTAATATTCAGTTTTTTTCCTGGTGAGAAAGTGTTCCACCGCTCTGGTTCGGTCCCTCTCGATATCCGCCCTGGCCGCACCGACAACCGCACTTCCCCGTAATTCTCATACTAACAATACCTGCAAAAAGAAACCGAGGGGGCATCAGTATTGCTTAAACCCTCTCGGCTTGGAAACTTATTTTCTCCGTAAACCTAAACTATCGCTTACCGCGACATATCTCTGGTAGTCTTCCCGCCGTAAATAAGCTAACAATCTCCGGCGCGTTCCTACCAATTTCAACAATCCTCTCCGGGATGATTCGTCGTGGGAATGTTCCTTGAGATGATCGGTGAGTTCTAAAATCCTGGTGGTTGTGAGAGCTATCTGAACTTCCGGGGATCCGGTATCATTCTGATGTCGTCCAAACTCTTTAATAATCTCTTCTTTTTGTTCTTTGGCAAGGCTCATGACGTCTGCTATCTCCTACTAAATTTATAATATTTGCTTTCTAGCAGGTCTCCAAATCCGCAGCGAATGCCGCAAATTGGTCTAGTCAGCAGGGAAATTATACCAAAGACACCCTGATTGGCAAGGATAATCATTCATCCCCTAATAACTGAAGGGCTTGAGCAATATCCACCTTAATTTGGGCTTGCAGGTCGCTAACCTGGTCAAATTTCATTTCATCCCTCAGGCGCTCAACAAATCGCAAACTTAATTCTTCGCCGTAAAGATTCCCTGAAAACCCTAACAAATGAGCTTCTATCCGGGGAGAAAGCAGTCCATCTCCAAAAGTCGGCCGAAAACCAATATTTGTGACCGCTTTCCAGGTCTGCCCATCGACATCAGTCAAACAGGCATATACTCCAGGTTTAATATCAACCATCTCCTGCGGAACATCAAGATTTGAGGTAGCAAATCCAAGGCTTTTACCCCGATTTGCACCGACGACCACCGTGCCTGTGACCTCAAAGGATCTCCCCAGGTAAGCAGCCGCTTCCCGCACTTCACCTTCACGAATACTTTTCCGGATCCGGCTGGATGAAACCAAATCTCCGTCTATTGAGTAAGGCAGGATCTCTTTGAGTGTATATCCAAATTGATGACCAAGGTTTTTCAGGAAGGCGGGATCACCTTCCCGGTTCCTGCCCAGCGCAAAATCATATCCAACCCAAAGCCGGGAAAATTGAAGTCGCCGGTGTAATAAAGCAATAAATTCCTCGGCTCTCATTTGGGAAGTTTCTCTTGAAAAAGGATAAGTCAGGACAATATCTACGCCAAGATCACCCAATAATTGAGCCCGCTTGTCAGGGAGCGTAAGGTAAAACGGACGCCCCTCTTCTTTTATGATCAATTGAGGATGAGGATGGAAAGTAACCACAACGGCAGGCTGCCCATTATCATGAGCCCCTTTAACAAGATCATGAATAATCTGCTGGTGGCCTAAATGAACCCCATCAAAACTGCCAATTGTCAACCAGGATTGTTCCAGGTGAATTTCTTCTACGTTGTGGAAATGCTGCATGCTGTTTCCTGCCAAATATCGCGGTGTCAGCTCGTGATAAAAACTTTCCTGGGCTGCCAGGCTTGTTCCCCTTCCGCTACTTCCAGGAGGGCAATCAAATCTCCCTGTTCACTTAATCCCCTTGCCCAACCAGTATCACCGGGCAAAGCGGGAATCCGAACACCGTGTTTTATTTTTTCTGTATCATCCGCAGATAATTCAAGAGTATGCCAATCTGCCAATGTCTCCGCAGCAGGAATGAGATGTTTATACCAATCCCCGGCTTCAAAAGAGTCATTAAGTTCCTGCAGACGGACTGCATCCCGGAGTGTGAACTGACCGTTTTTAGTCCTTCTCAAACCGGTTAAATGTGCTCCCACCCCAAGGTCATTGCCTAAATCGTTGGCCAGGGACCGCACATACGTTCCAGAGGATGCATACACATCTATCACTGCCTCCGGCGGCGCCCACTCGAGAAGTTCCAGGTTATAGACATCAATCATCCTGGGTGCCAGTTCTACCTCTTCTCCCCTCCGGGCCAATTCGTAGGCTTTTTTCCCATTCACCTTAACTGCAGAATGTGCAGGAGGTACCTGGGAAATTGTTCCTTCATATTTCTTCAGCAGCTGCTGGAAATCAAGCTCGGTGATATGCTCCACTGATTTGGTTTCCCCAACCTGTTTCCCTTCGGTATCATAGGTGTCAGTTGCCACACCGAACTTGAGAATAGCCTGATAGCGTTTGTCGGAGGCAGATAGAAATTCACTTAATCGGACTGCTGGCCCAATTAAGACCACCAGCACACCTGATGCCCTGGGATCGAGGGTTCCAGTATGACCGGCTCTGCGAATTCCAGTACCCTGACGGACGACTTTTACCACATCATGGGAAGTCATTCCAACCGGTTTATCCACGACCAGAGCCCCGGTTACAAAATCTTTCATATCATCTTGATTCATCTTTTTTTATCTCCCCAACTATTTTTCCAGACGCTTGTGGATTATCCGCTTCCGTTTAAGGCATGTCTGGTTGCCTTTATTACATCTTCTTGCACTTGTTCCAGGCTTCCCTTGATCTCTGCCCCGGCAGCTGGTTTATGTCCCCCGCCGCCAAATTCAAGTGCGGTTTTTGAGACATCGAAACCAGGACGCGCACGCCAGCTGACCTTCACAGTCCCATTCTTCTGTTCGACAAAAACGAGACTGATATCTGTTTCTTTGATCGACGCCAGCAGGTTAATTAAATCTGCATCATCCCGTCCGCTATAACCAGCCTTTTTCCGGTCATCCAGACTGAGTGAGGTCCAAACCAGCCGGTCTTCCAAATTAATTCTTGATAAACCCAATCCCCAGTATTTGACAGCTTCCAATGACTTCTCACCTAATGCTTTCCGGCAGAGAACAGGAAGGTCAGCGCCCAATTCCTGCAGTTCAGCGGCAATCCTTAACGCTTTTGGCGAAGTATTGGAGGTTCTGAAGCCCAGGCTGTCTGTGAGTAAACCAGTCAGGAGAACTTCAGCGATTGGTTGGTTTAAAGGCAGTGAAAGAGCGACAGCCAGATCATAAATAATCTCTACGGTCGCGACCGCATTTTCCTGAACTATATTCAAATCGGCGAACCAGGTGTTGGTAGGGTGATGGTCAATATTTACATCCGGTTCACCGTAGTCATCGAGAACAGTCCCAATACGGTCAATGTCGGAACAATCCACAACAACGATCAGATCATAAACACCGGCAGCCTCCCGGAATACTCTGTCATAAGCAGGAAGATGATGAAATACTTTCGGGACTCCATCCTCCAGAACCAGGTTTACTTCTTTCCCCAACTCTTCAAAAATAAGCCCTAATCCGATCAGGGATCCAACCGCATCACCATCCGGACGGGTATGGGAAATGATCAAAATGCGATCTGCCCGCTCGACCAGGTCACCAAATGCCTGAATATTCTCTTTATTCATCCGAATCTACAATCCCTTCTTCCTCATCCAGCTCGGCCAGAATTTGATCGATCCGGTCCACCCGCGCAGGAATGGGATCCCACCGGAATCGGATTATCGGGAATGTACGGAGGTGAGAAATGCTGTGTGCCAGTTCAGATCGGATAAATCCCCCTGCCCTTTTTAAGCCAGCCATGATCTCTGATTTTCTTTCTTCCCCTTCCATTGCTGAAACATAAATATCCGCATGCGACACTTCGCGATCAACCTCTACGCTGGTAATAGTGACGCCAGAAAGCCGGGGATCGCTAATTTCCTGCAAAAATAGCAGGGTGAGATCCCGTTTAATCCTGTCGGCTATTCGTGCTGAACGTGATTCTGATACCATTTTTTTTCCTAAAACTCTGACACGAGTTCAATTACATAACTTTCCAGGATGTCGCCTACTTCAAAACTGGAATATCCTTTCAGCCCGACTCCACATTCAAATCCTGACCGGACCTCATTTACATCCTCTTTATGCCGTTTGAGGGAAGAGATATCCCCTTCAAAAGCCACTTTTCCATCCCGGATTACGCGGACTTTGCCGTTCCGGCGGAATTCTCCTTTGTCTACCCGGCAGCCTGCTACATGGTCGTGTCTTCCAGACGGGAAAACTGCCAGTACCTCTGCTTTGCCGACCAGAATCTTTTTCTCAATTGGCTCAAGCATACCGTTAAGGGCTTTTTCAATATCTTCTATCAGGTGATAAATGATCTTGTATTTGCGGATGGCGATTCCTTCCGAATCTGCCAGCCTTTTGGCAGCATTATCCGGACCAACATTAAATCCGAGGATAATCGCATCGGTGGCTGATGCCAGCATGACATCATTTTCGCCTACATTGCCTGTGCCTGAATGAATCACTTTCACACCAATCTCCTGCTGCTCCCCACCACTTTTAAGTTCCTGAACAGAGGAAACAATGGGCTCCAAAGAACCCTGGACATCAGCTTTAATAATTAGCCTCAATTCATCTTCTTCACCGGCCTGCACTCGTTCAAAGAGCTGCTCCAAATTGGCGACTGGATCTATATCCTCTTCCTGTTTTTCTTCCCGAACCTGCCGCTTATCTACTTGTTCCCGGGCAGCTTTTTCATTCTTAACTACGCTAAAAAGCTCCCCGGCAATGGGAACATCACCTAACCCCATCACAGAAACCGGAACAGAAGGTCCTGCTTCGCTAATTTTATTTCCATCGTAATCAAACATGGCTTTTACCCTGCCGTAAGAAGTGCCGGCGAGAACAGTATCACCCACTTTTAACGTGCCGTTTTGAATCAACAGGGTTGCCATCACACCCCGTCCTTTAGTTAGTTCAGCTTCAAGGACAGTGCCAAACACGTCACCCTCCGGATTGGCGTATATTTCCAAATCATCGGCGACCAGTATAATGGCTTCCATCAGATCTTCCAATCCCGTTTTTTCAATTGCAGAAATTGGAACAATGATAGTATCGCCTTCCCAGTCATCGGGAACAATTCCCATATCGGATAACTGCTGTTTTACCTGATCAGGCGCAGCATTATTCCTGTCCATTTTATTCAAAGCAACGATCATCGATACCTGGGCAGCCCGGGTGTGGGAGATAGCCTCTTCGGTTTGCGGCATCACACCATCATCGGCGGCCACAACCAGAACTACAATATCCGCTCCCTGAGCACCACGGGCCCGCATCGCCGTGAAGGCAGCATGTCCCGGTGTATCAAGAAAAGTTATCGTTCTCCCCTCGTGATCAATCTGGTAAGCGCCAATATGCTGGGTAATTCCACCGGCTTCCCCGGCAGCAACTGATGTGTTCCGGATCGCGTCCAGCAAAGTCGTTTTCCCGTGGTCAACATGACCCAGAATAGCGATAACCGGGGGCCGTAATACCAGCTGCTCCTCATCCTCTTCTTCCAACTTTTTCCGCCAGAGAGGGATTTCTACTACTTCCAGTTCCTCTGCTTCTTCAACCTGACGGGTAATGACTACATAGCCCATTTCCCCGGAAACGATAGCTGCAGTATCAAAATCAATTTCCTGATTGATATTGGCCATCATGCCATTTGCCATTAATGTCTTGATAATCTCGATCGGGCTGGCATCCAGTGTTTGTGCCAGTTCCCGGACAGTTATACTGGCTGGCAATTCTATTTGTTTTATCTCTTCCCCGTTTTCACTCATGTATTACCTCGTTGGTCCTGGTTTACTTGCCTATTTCATTCCGGGACACTTACTCCTGATCAGTCTCCGTCATGGTTTGTCCCGACAGGATGTCCTGATATTGAAGCAGTCTGTCCCTATCCTGCTCTGAAAAATTGGTTTTCAAAGCCCTTTCAAGGGATTTCTTTAATCCAATCTCCCAACAGGACGGGTCCGCATGCAGATAAGCTCCCCTGCCAGATAGTTTGCCAGTCTCATCTACATAAACCCCTTCCTGGGTCCGGACAATCCGAACCAGGGATTTTTTATCCTGGCTTTGCCGGCAGGCAACACACATCCTTTGCGGTTTGTGCTTCCTTCTTGCCATCAAATTTTTCCCAATTACTCCTCGTCCTGAGTTTCAGTTTCTGCCTCGCTACTCTCGGCATCGTTACTCTCGGCATCGCAACTCTCGGCAAACAAAGACTCCTCGTCGAAAGTCTCGGCATCTTACG
>CBDVDO010000049.1:0-8669 GCA_965372765.1 uncultured Anaerolineales bacterium | reverse complement strand
CCAGGGTACACCAGCGCCCACATCTTCTATGGTTCCAAAACCATATCCCGGAATAGAAACTTTGGCCCCTTTCATCTTTAGGTACCAATTCAGTTTTACAGCAATAGTCCCTTTTTTCAACCTCGTTCCGCTGGCAGTGGTCGTGCTACACCCGGGACAGGTGGAGTCGTATGAAGTTGCCCAGGCTGTAATTTTCCGCCAGTAGCTGATTTGCCCATCCTGGGTAATTACTGTCAGGATGTTGATATTTGTGCCGTAACCGATTGTCCTTGGCTTGGGTTCCTTAATGGTCCACTCTTTTTCAATTTCCTGGGACACCTCGGAACCATTTTCATATATTATCCGCATACGTTGCGCTTTAATACCGAATTCTCCGCCAGAAACGATTTGCAGTTGATCCAGATCCTGGTCATTTGCTGGTAGATATTTTGTTGAAAATTGGATTTGTTCCTGGTTGAGAAGGACCTCTTCTTTGACCCGGACTACTTCAATCTGGCGGTTATCCGGAAGGGATTCCCCTTCAGCGGGAATGCTGTAATCCAAACCTTGTAAAGAAAGACCTGATTGGGCTAGGGCAGCTCCGACCGAATTCGCGGTTGTCCTGATAGTTACTGTCTGTTCCGGTAATTGAACCAGAAGAGGTTTGGATCTGATCAATTTCACCCTGAGAGGAGTTCCATCGAGGGCTGTGTTGAGGGGTACTGATAGATGATCAGCTTCAAAGATCTCAATATTCTCTTTCCAAAGCGCATCTGCCAGAATATCGGTATCGGTTGTGAAGTTAAAGGTTCCATCCTCGGTTTGGAGTTCGATAGCAGTACCTCGAAGAACCTGAATCGAATGAGATTGGGCGGGGGACATGGTTGAATTTTCATCCACGGGCAACCCATCAACCAGGATCCGGTCCTGGGGAAAAAGCAGCAAACCGGCTTCTAAAATTATATTTTCTGGCCTACGCTCAGCAGTGTCGAGCAATATTGTTTGACCATCCGCGTAAATTTGAATCCCCTTGGAGATGGTGAGGATAATAGTTTCTTCGCCCCAGAGCATAGTTCCAGGTGATGGACTCACGCGATCAGATTCCTGGAGCAAGATTCCCTGTTCCTCCAGAAACCCATCTACCGTTAAGGCAAATGTAGTATGTTCCTGCAGTTCACCGTTGATTACCAGAAAGATATTTTTGTGTGCGGAAAAGGCAATCAGGACAATTCCGAGTACCGCGATAACCGCGGCGGACACTTTTTGAAGTTTAGGATTTCTTGCCAATTTAAGGATATTCATCAACAGAGTGTTATTTCCTGGTAGTTTTCCGGTTTAGGGGGAGGGAAAAAGCTTCGGGCAGGCACACCGGCGGCACCCAGAGGATCCTCCTTAGTGCTGCTTCCTTTCGGACCTGACACAGTTCAAAGGGCTCTGCCGCGCCGGACCCACCCGAAGCTCGTGGGCATGATACCGCAGGCGGGTATGGGTGTCAATAAATCGATTTATCAGCTGTTTTAGAGAAGTTGTCTTACTCATCTTGTTTCAAGATAAGGGTAAATATTGAAAATTCAGGTTAAATCTGATGAGGTAGGTTTAATTATCAATCGCTGGATAATAACTCCACCCAGTGTAATCAGCACGATCACCCCCGCACCATAGATTAAACCCAGGGTGTCTCCTGATTCCGGTTCTATGGGACCTTTCCCGGCCTTAGGCGTTACAGTAGCGGTAAGGTCTGGGTTTGTCACCAAAGCGCTGGTTTTCGCGGGGATACTCAGGCCTGAAAAGAGTATGAAGCTGATCAAGAGCCCGACTAATACTGCCTGGTAGGTTTTCATGGGCAAGGATTTCATTCAGATTGTGTTTGATTTTTAGCAGATGTATTATACCTCAAACTCATTATTGAAGATGCGAACCTGGATTTGTAAAGCAGTTCTACTATAGCGAGGGGGGTTGAAGTGGCTGGCAGGGGGAATCCTTGAAAAGTCGCCATTCTTTCAGCTGCTGTAGAACGTACCTGTCTGTTGGGAGTTCCCGGAAGCCGATTTCCTCAGAAGTAAAAAAGCGAAATTTCCTCCAGATGCAGTAATGGATAGAAGTTAAGAAAATAATAACCTGGTGAGATAAGAATAATCGCTCAGGAATTGCTGAGCGATTAAAAGGCGGAGGGGGTGGGATTCGAACCCACGATTCCGTGAAGAATACGCGCTTTCCAAGCGCGCGCACTAGGCCAACTATGCGACCCCTCCAGTATTAATTTCGCGGTGGAAATTATACCAAACCGCGGGTTACCTGACAACCGGAACAAGATTATCAACCTTGCGGGATTGGCAGTATCCTTTAGCCAGGGCAGGTGTGTTATCCTTAAGTAGAAAGGCACTCATTGACGGATTTGCAGATATGGAATCAGATTTAAGAGAGAGTATATATTTATCGCTGGGTTCAAACATGGGGGACCGGGAAGCCAATCTTGAGTCTGTTTTTGAAGAACTTCCACCGGAAATAGAGGTAATGGTACGTTCTTCAATTTATGAAACTGAACCCTGGGGATTCAAGGACCAGCCTTATTTTTTAAACATGATCCTGCAGGGGAAAACGGAACTCACTCCCCGGGAATTGCTGGCTTACCTGAAGAAGATTGAAAAGAAGATCGGCCGGAAACCAAGTTTCATTTATGGTCCCCGATTGGTGGATATTGATATTCTTTTTTATGGGAAAAAAGTTGTAGATGAGGTTCAGCTTACCATTCCGCATAAAAAAATACTGGAACGGGCATTTGTTCTAGTTCCCCTGATGGAAATTGCTCCAGACCTAGAATACCCGGACTCCGATCAAACGATCAGCGATTTGGCAAGTTCCATTGACACCTCAGGTGTATCCCTTTACGAAGGCTCTCAGGAATAATTTTGTGAACAGTATTCCCCTCTTGTCCGCTGGTTTATTATTGCTTAATCCAATCCTGTTCTTGGGGTTCCTGCAGCGGAATATTAATCTTCAAAAACTACGGTTCTGGTTTATGGGGACCACCGGGTTAGCCTGGATCCTGATGCTTTTATACAGTTTTACAAATCCTGAGGTCAGACTGAACTTTGGGTGGAATTCTGGATCTCAGCTCCTCTCCGAACCGGGGTTACTCATGGATTGGATATCAATCCCGTTGGCTCTGGCCCTGACAGCGATCGCATTTTTTGCTGCTCTGAGTCAGCGATTCTCCCCCCAACAAAGCATCTGGGTTTATAGTTTGAGTGGAGTTTGTTTCCTGACGTTAATATCTGATAATGTTTACACTTTTTTAATTTTCTGGACGCTCATTGAGGTTATCTGGATTACCTATTCTGTACGTCATCAAGGGGAGAAGGTTAATGATAGCAGATTAATCCTTCCCATTGTTGCCAGAATGGCAGGGCCTCTTTTATTGATCTATGCAGCTTCAATCGGTTTGGAAGAGAGAGTAAATTCATCTTTTTCCGGGCTAAGTTCTTCGGCAGGACCGATCTTAGCGGCTGCTGGAGTTTGTGGATTTGGTTCCTGGTTCCCCGCCCAGGAGAGATTTATTAATGAGGAGTTGAAGGGTGACCTTGGACAGTTGCTGCGGGTTCTGCCCTCTGCTATCAGCATTATGCTGATTACCAGGGGCGCGGCAATAATGGACCCAGGTGTTATCCAACCAGGACTTATTACTATTTTAGCCAGCCTGAGCCTTATTCTGGGTTTGATTGGAATCAGCGCCTATAAACTGCAGTGGTCCCGGAGGATATGGTCTCTTGGTCTGCTTGGTTTGATCCTGGGAAGCGCGTTAGTCACTTCTCCGGCTGCGAGTCTATCCTGGGGATTGGTTTTATTTCTACCTGGTTCACTTGTTTTCCTTTCTTTCGAGAATAAAACCCAATTGACTGCCGCGCTGGTGATGGTGTCAATTGGAATGATTCCGGTACCATTTCTACCAGCCTGGAATGGAGTGGAGCTGTTTGGTAACGGAGTGTCCGGAGTCCTGTTTGCCATCGCTGCTGGTGTCCTGATTGGGGGAATCTTATTAAAAGCCATCCAGAAGGTCAAGGAAGATGACATTACACTGAATCCGGTTCCCCTTCTGTATGTCATGAGTCCGGCAATAATAATAGTCACCCAGCTTGTGATTGCTCTTGAAAACAAGCTGCTGGATTTCAGCGGCGGTATTTTATCCATGCCGATCCCACACTGGATTCCTTTATTACTCATTATCCTGTTCTTTATGTTTGGCGAAAGGATACCCTGGCTAAATACCTTCAGGGGAGATGAAAAGATTAAATACGGGTTGAATATCATTTTCGGTATGGTTTCCGGAGCAGCCAGATTAATTGATCAGACTATTTCCCTATTAATCAACCTGTTTGAGGGAGAAGGTGGATTAATCTGGGCATTAATATTGGGTTTTCTTTTGTTGACCTTGATCTCCATAAGTGGAGGATTGTAACCAGTGGCAAGTCTATTCCAAACTTTGTCAGTTGCGGTGCTTTTTTTGTGCGCGGTGGGTATCCTGCTGGTCAAAAACTGGCGCTGGATGACTGGTTTATTAGCTTTGCAGTATATCGGCGTCTTGAGTCTTGTCAGCATTAGCTGGCCGGTGGAAATCGCAGTTGTCAAACTCGTCGCAGGATGGATGGCTGCCGCAGTTCTGTTTCTTACTTATGTTAATATCCCCGATTCTGCAGCTGAAACGCATAATGAATTGGGCTTCCCTGAAATTTTTTTCAGGGGATTTACCGCTTTGTTAATTGGACTCTCTATGTATTCCCTGGTGCCAGTTGCCCTGCGCTGGTTTTTAGGGGCTACTCACCAGCAAACGCTGGGAGGATTATTATTATTGGGACTCGGGTTGCTCCAGCTTGGATTTTCCCGGGAGGCGATCCGGATTGTTATTGGAGTGCTAACAGTCATTTCCGGATTTGAAATATTGTATGCAACTCTAGAAGCGTCAGTATTAATGACAGGTTTACTGGCGATTCTTAACATCGGTATCGCCTTCGTTGGCGCATATCTCCTGCTAGCAAGTTATCTGGAGGAATCGAGTTGAGCACACCGCTGTTGTGGATTCTAATGCCGTTGCTGATTTCAGGGATTTTCTTGTTTATTACGAATCAACAGCGGATAGTAAAATGGGCAGGAACCATAGTCAGCCTGAGCCTGGCTGCCCTGGCGGCTGTTTTACCCATCAATAAGGTGTTTAACTACTTGTTTTGGGAACTCAGGGTGTCCGATGAACTGTTGGTTTTTGGCAGGCGATTTGTTTTGTCCGAAGCAGATCGGCCTATCGTGGTACTGTTTTTCCTCCTCTGCACCTTCTGGTTTTTTATTCTTGATCCGAAAATCGTCCCGATCCAGGTCATCCCTCTGGGGTTGGCTGGGACTGCTTTAATTCTCACGGCCTATGCGGTAGAACCAATTTTTTACGGAGCGTTGTTTTTTGCCTTTTTAGCACTTATCAATGTTGTTTTATTATCACCTCCGGGACAAGAGCCTACCCAGGGAGTGCTGCGTTTTCTTGTTTTTCAAATTCTGGGTATGCTGTTTATTCTTTTTGCTGCCTGGTTGGCGAGCTGGATTGATTTAAATTCCGGTGATCAGCTGCTGTTGGCCAGATCATTGGTAATTCTGGCTCTGGGTTTTTCATTCCTGCTGGCGATCTTTCCCTTCATCAGCTGGATTCCTATGGTTGCGGAAAAGAACCATCCCTTCGTGACAGGATTCGTATTAAACACCTATCTTCTCGGCGTGTTTTTATTTAGTTTGCGTTTTATCACCGAGGCAGGTTGGTTTGGTACTAATATCAACATACAACAGCCCCTGCAAATCGTGGGGGCAATGACCCTTGGTTTTGGGGGCTCACTTGCCATTGTTTCGAAACATCTGGGACGCATGATGGCAGCCGTAATAATTTCAGAAATTGGCAGATCACTATTGGCGATCAGTTTGTTCTTATCAGGCTTTCCCCTCTTTTTTGCTTTTGTCATTGTCCAGGCTTTAGCATTAGGTGTTTTGTCTCTGTCCTTAACCCATTTGCGTCAAGGTGTGAGCAGTTTCAGTTACGATTCTGTAGCCG
Source organism: uncultured Anaerolineales bacterium (assembly GCA_965372765.1). GTDB lineage: Bacteria > Chloroflexota > Anaerolineae > Anaerolineales > UBA11858 > B10-G9. Next base: position 2,608 of record CBDVDO010000049.1, on the reverse strand, counting down.
GAGCTGCCCGTCAATGGCCAATTATCTCTTCCGGCATTTTAGTGGGCTACTTCACATTGGCGGGATTACCCTTGCTTGCGGGCTTTCCTCTATATTGGGCTCTGGGGTCCAGCCTTAGATTATTTCCCCTCTGGATAAATGCCTTGTACATTTTTGGGGTTTTTGGGCTAATTGTTGGGGGAGTGAGAATATTAGCAGCCTTAACCAGAAATTCGGGAGAGGAAAAGGTTTTGATCATCGGGAATCCTTTCTACCGGGCATTGATTCTCGTTGTGAACGTGTCTTTGGTGCTTCTAGGTTTGTTCCCGCAGGTTGTACTGCAGGCAGCTCAGAGCATAACGAAAATATTTCTGGGATCCTAAAAGATATTATTGGCTGACTTGAGGTGTGATTTGCTGTTAGGTTTTCAGTTTTGGACATGCTATAATCTCAATGCTTGGAGAAATCCGGAGACAGGAGAATGATTCATGGAAAATGAACAGCTGGAAAAGCGGATTAAATGGCTGGATGATGAAAGAAGAAAAGATAAGGCGACCATCTCGGAGTTAGAAGATCGACTCCAAGAATTGGAAGGAAAGCTAGACGCCTCGAATAAAAGGCAGGTTGAGTTTGACAGCGACATCACCCGATTAAGGACGTCCATTACCAGAGTGGATGATTTTGAGAATGGATTGGCAGATTTCCGGGTGGAACGGAAGAAAGAATTAAAGGATTATGAAAAAATAACCAAATCCTGGATAAACGATGCCAAGAAGAATCTACGGACCCAAATCCAGGGGATTGAAAGGCAGCAAAAGGCTTTAAGGGAAGATTTTAAGCGAGTAAAAGAGTTGGAAAAGAACATGAAAACCCGGATTGAGGAAGAAATCCGGTTTAATGCCTCTCTGCGGGAGACCGAAAAGGACGTCAGTGAAATTAAGCAAGAATACACAGAGTACCAGCGATACACTATGTCGGCAAAAGAGGAACGTAAAAAAGAGGTCAAACGAATTACAGATTTGCAGGGGGAACAGTCTGCCCTGCGAAAAAGAGTAGATGAGCAGCGCGGTTTATTGGATCTGGTAAAAAACGATTACCAGAAGATGAAGAATCGGGTCCAGGAATTGGAATCAACCCGGCGGGAACTTAAAAAAGAACAGGAGACATTCCTGGTGGAAGCCGCGCTTCAGAATACAGAGTGGGAGTCTACCTGGAAGAGCTGGATGACCCGCTTTGACGGTATTGAAAAGCAAGCCCAGGATTTGGATGAGCAAATGGCCAAATTGGACTCCACTCACCGGGGTGTAAAACGCATGCAGGATAAGCTCAAAGATCTTTCCACTCTATTGGATAGAAGGGTTAATGAGATCACCGAGATTCAGCGCTTGGCTGATGAACGATTCCGGCAGGAATGGGGAACCTTTACAGCAGATGATCAAAAACGCTGGACCAATTACACACTTTCTCAAAAGGAGCAATCCAAGATCCTGGAACGGCAGTACAAAGAAGGGGAAGAGAGAATTTCTCTTCTGGAAGATGGGATGCAGGAGATTGAAGATCAATTGGGACAGCTCAGTTCCTATTCCGAAACCCAGCTTCAGGGTTTATTAACTTTAATCCGGGAATGGACTGGCGATTTTGAGCAGATAATGGATGGATTTCGCTGAGTATTTAGCTTCCGGATCCTGGATTCCATCCTCACTCGGAAATATTTATTAATTAAAGTACAGCATTTTCTGACCATGTATATTATTGGCACAGCGGGTCACGTTGACCACGGTAAATCTACCCTGATAGAAGCGATAACTGGAACCCATCCAGACCGATTGCGTGAAGAACGCGAACGGGAGATGAGTATTGTATTGGGGTTCGATACTTTTCAGCTTCCTGATGGGAAAAATATCAGCATTGTCGATGTTCCCGGTCATCGGGATTTTATCGAAAATATGCTCTCGGGTATTGGCAGCATAGATGCCTGCCTGTTTGTGATTGCGGCGGATGAAGGGGTGATGCCTCAAACCAGGGAGCACCTCGCCATCCTGGATTTGCTGGAAGTCAATAAAGGGGTGATTGCCTTAACAAAGGTGGATTTAGTAGACGATTCGGAATGGTTGGACCTGGTGGAGATTGAAATCCGGGAATTGGTTTCCTCAACAGCTTTGAAGGAAGCTCCAGTTATCCACGTTTCTGCTAAAGAGAAAACCGGGCTGAACGAGTTGTTGGAAGGGTTGAGTGATGTTCTGGCTGGTCAACCTCCCCGAATTGATCTTGGCAGACCCCGTCTGTCTATTGACCGGATATTTTTGATGGCAGGGTTTGGTTCTGTAGTGACCGGTACCCTGCTGGATGGAACGTTCAAGGTGGGGGATGAGGTTGCCTTGCTGCCTTCAGGCAAATCAGGCAGGATCCGGGGATTGCAGACCCACAATCAGGAGGTGAAAGAAGTTGGTCCCGGAAATCGGACTGCAGTAAATATCTCCGGTGTTGACAGCAAGAGTATTAAACGGGGTGATGTAGTTACCTGTCCAGGAGATTACAGCCCGACCCGCCGGCTGGATGTTCAGTTCCGCTACCTGGGGGATCTTGATAAGCCCCTTTCCCATGATTTGGAAACTAAATTATTCCTCGG
>CBDVDO010000048.1:0-8694 GCA_965372765.1 uncultured Anaerolineales bacterium | reverse complement strand
GATGATACACCAGTCTGTTCAAATTTAAATATGTCCGATAAGGTGACAATATCCCCTTCCATCCTCGGTACTTCTGTGACCCGGATAACTTTTCGGGTTCCATCGGACAGTCTTTCCATATGAATAATCAAATCAATTGCTGCGGCAATCTGCGTCCGGAGCGCCATCAGGGGTATATCCAGTCCGGCCATCATCGACATAGTTTCTAGACGGGAGATCGCATCCCTGGGTGAGTTTGCGTGCAGTGTAGTCATGGATCCATCATGCCCGGTGTTCATTGCCTGAAGCATATCCAGAGCTTCTCCACTCCTAACCTCTCCGACAATAATCCGGTCCGGCCGCATCCGCAGTGCATTTCTCACCAGATCGCGAGTTGTGACTCCACCGGCGCCATCCACGTTAGGCATGCGTGTTTCCATCCGGACCACATATTTTTGATTCAGGTTTAACTCAGCTGCATCCTCGATGGTAATAATTCTTTCCTCGTCGGAGATAGAACCTGCCAGGATATTTAAGAGAGTCGTCTTTCCAGAACTTGTGTTCCCGGTAATTAAAATGTTCAGCCGGGCAGCCACACAAGCTTCAATAAATTCCGCCATGTGCTCGGTTATTGTGCCCAATTTGATGCTTTGCTGAATGGTCAGTTTGCTCTCCAAAAATTTTCTGATTGTCAGGGTAGGACCATCAACTGCTACTGGCGGAATGGCAATATTAACCCTGGACCCGTCAGGAAGGCGAGCGTCAACCATTAATGTCTCCTGATCAACCCGTCTGCCAAGGGGAGCAAGAATGCGGGTGATTATTCGCATAACATGATCTGAATCTGCAAATCTTATCTGTGTGTCTTCCAGCTTTCCATTCTTTTCAATATATACCTGTTCTGGACCACAAACCATGATTTCACTAATTTCTGGATCAGCCAGCAGGGATTGAATTGGTCCAAATCCCGTAATTTCATCCTGGACTTCTACGAAAACCTGGGTCTGCTCATATTTCGTAAGCTGATACTGGTCTTGAACCTCAGAATAAAACTTTATTATCAAATTCTTGACTGCAGCTTGATACTCTGCAGCGGATCCTGGTTTGGACTTGTCAAGTTCCCGCTGAACTGATCCAATCAGGGTCCGTTTCAATTCAAGTATTTCCTTATCAGAAATTCTTTTTTCGGGCTCTATATAATGATTTAGCATAACCTTTCCTGTTCAGGATAAGCCTGTAAACCTAATTATACTAATTTCTTCCCCAAATCTATTAACAAATTTCTCAGGCTTGTGGGGCAAATTCCTATTCTTCTATAAATCCCAGAGGGTTTTTGCCTCAGAAAGAGTATGCTTCCAGGCATCACCTTCTGCATTCAGCGCTGGGCCCAGCGGGTCTTCCCATGATTGATCCATGAGTGATGACGCGACTGCCTGACCGCAAGCACTGCCAGCATCCAGATCATATCCTCCTTCCAGGAAAACTGCCAGTCGACCATTACAATTACGGTCCACCCAGCTGCGCAGATTGTCAAAAACCTGCCGGATTGCGGCAGCTGACAATTGCAAACTTCCCAGGGGATCCCGCCAGTGGGTATCAAACCCATAGCTTACCAGGAGGATTTCCGGCTTTTTCCTATCAAGGAAAGGAAAAACAATCTCCTCAATTAAAGCCTTGTACCCCAGATCCCCTGTCCCACTGGGGACTGGAAGGTTCAGGGTAAACCCTTCTCCATCCCCTCCCCCTACCTCTGATAATGAACCAGTGCCCGGGTAAAACGGCGCTTGATGGATTGACACATAACTCACATCCTGCCGGCTCCAGAAGATATCTTGAGTTCCATTCCCATGATGTAAATCCAGATCAAGGATCGCTATTCTGGAAGCTCCCTTATCCCGCAGCAGGTATTCAGCAGCAATTGCAACATTATTTAATAAGCAAAATCCCATCCCTCTGGAAGGGCAAGCATGATGACCGGGAGGTCGTGTCAAAGCAAATCCGCTCTGGAATTTTCCATCCCAAACAGCCTCTGCCACCGCAGCTGCTCCTCCCGCAGCGTTCAGGGCTAACTGCCAGGATTCCCGGGTAGTATATGTGTCTGGATCCAGCATCTGTTCCAAGGAACTGGCTTGTTCTAGAATTTTCAGGTATTCCTTATCGTGGATCGAGGAGATCGTATTTTCCGCCAGCTCCAATGGTTCTAACTGGGGAATTTGATCCCACAAATTGATCTCCTCTAAACCTTTGCGGATTGCCTCAACACGTTCTGGCCGCTCAGGGTGCCCTGGAATTTGATGGCCTTGATGACCTTCAGGATAATAAAGGGTGAGCAAATGCATATCTTCCTCCCCGGTTTGGGGTTGGTTGCACATTCTTGATTATTGTGTATTATACTTTTCAAATCGGTCCAATGTAAAATGATCCCTTGCTGAATTTGGAATACCGCTCTATTTATACCGAGGAGCTCCATGAAACACCAAGATGGCTATTTTAAGAATAAGGAAAACCAATCCATATACACTCAAAATTGGCTTCCTGATAACCCTGCAAAAGCAGTTTTATTAATCGTACATGGATTAAACGAACATAGTGGAAGGTATGACCATTTCTCCAATTTTTTCGTCAATGAAGGGTTCGCAGTATATAGCATGGACCTTATCGGTCATGGAAAGTCAGCTGGAACCAGGTCTTATGTAAAAGACTTTAATAATTATCTGGATGACATCATTCTCTACCTGGAGAAGATCAAACAATTGCAGCCCGGATCTCCAATATTCCTGATTGGTCACAGCATGGGCGGTTTGATAAGTGCATTACTTTTAATTGATCATCCTGATCAATTCGCCGGAGCAGTATTATCTGGCTCGGTTTTACAAGTACCTGATGATGTATCATCTCTATTCATCGCGTTAGGTAAATTTGTCTCATTTATCCTTCCCAAACTGGGATTATTGAAAATAGATTTGTCTGGATTGAGCCGCAATCCCGATGTCGTTCAGGCATACAAGGATGATCCCCTTGTTAATTCAGGGAAATTTACTGCCAGAGTTTCGGCTGAAATGACCAAATCCTTTGACCGGGTGGCTGGAGAAGGCTCCAGGATTAAGGATCCTGTGTTAATTCTTCATGGAGATTCTGACCGAATAGTTAATCCCGCCTGCTCTCATTTCCTTTATGGTCTGGTTTCCTCAGAAATAAAGAAGATAATTATTTATGATGGTTTCTACCACGAGATTTACAATGATCCCGGTCACGAGCAGGTCTATCAGGATGTTTCGTCCTGGATTAACAACCAACTCAAGTGATAAATATTGAAGCCTTGATCCACCAAAAAGTTATGCAAAATTCAGCTAAGCCCGCCCGCGATCTGCCAGATAGAACACTTGAGGCGATTCAAATCCCCTTGATCAAGCCGTATTTTTCATTATTAAGGCAACTTTTACCATGAACACTATTGAATCTTTGTTAGAGGAAATTAAGGAAGCTCAGGAAGCAGGAGATCGTTTTCTTGAAGGTCAATCCAACACAAAAATAGGAAAATTGCTGCTGGAAAGGAACATCTATCACGATGCTGCCCAATACTATCAACGGGCAGCTTTCCTATTTGGAGAAGATAACAAACAAAACCACCAGGCCCGTTCTCTTAATCATCTCGGAATATGCCTGGTGTTGATAGATCTGCCTGAGCAGGCTTTGCAGCCCCTAAATCAGGCTATAAGCCTGGCAGATGATGAAGGAGATCTTTCCCTCAGGGCAGCAGCCGGAGGCAATTTAGGGTTGGCCTACAGTGCCCTAAATGACTATGCGAAAGCAATCAAGGCTCATAAAGCCGTGCTCGAAACCGCCGAAGACCTCCAGGATCAATCGATGCAGCTTAACGCGCTGATTAATCTGGCGGATTCAAACCTGCAAAATAAAAATTATCAATCCGCCCTTGGATTTGCCCTGGTTGCCTTGGATATCGCAAAATCAATAGAATCTCTTCCCTCACTGGTTCTTATTTATGACCTGCTAGGGATGATTTCATCCCGTCAGCAGGATCTGAGATCAGCAGTGGATTACCACCAACAAGCATTTTTGACCGCTAAATCACTCGGTGACCTCCAGCGCCAAGGTATTGCTTTAGCAAATCAAGGGCTTGCCCTTGAAGGGTTAACCGAACTCAGCGAAGCATTCCAGGTCATATCGCAAGCGCAGGAAATATTCTCCACCCTCAAATCAGATTATCTGAAAAAAACAAGCAAAGACCTTGAAAGGATCAAAACCGGGTTGTCTTAATCTGCCTCTGCCTGTGAACTATTGCTCCTGTATACAACAGAGAGAATAAGGACTATAATCTTCCAGAGTTAATTGATCAAAACAATTTTTATATACCCGGAGGAAGTGTGATCCGTTCTCGAAATATTATTTTAGCCATCTTGATCCTTCTGATCAGCCTATTCTCGCTGGCAGCTACAGGCAACGCCCAGGAACCTGTGATCCGGGCTGTTCTTTTCTATTCCGAATCCTGCCCCCATTGCCTGGAAGTAATCGATAACGTATTACCACCACTGGTTGACCAATACGGAAACCAGCTTCAGATATTTGGAATAAACACCTATTCTGAAATTGGAAATACCCTTTACGTTAATGCGATTCAGACTTACGAAATACCTCAAGAAAGGCAGGGAGTGCCCACTTTAATCGTAGGGGGTAATGTGCTGGTTGGATCATTTGAGATCCCTGATCAGTTACCCGGTATTATTGTACAGGGATTAAAGGACGGCGGAATTGATTGGCCAAACATTCCAGGTCTTGAAGAGTTCATGTCAGAAACTGAGCCAGGTGAAGAAGAAAACACTTCAACACTGGATCACACAATGACAGTCTGGGAAAAATTTACTTCCGATCTGTATGGAAATATCCTTTCAGTTATTGTTTTTCTGGGTATGATTGGAGCGCTAATTTTTGCTGGAATCAATCTCGGCAAAGACGAATTGTCAGACCAAACCCAAATAAAGAATTGGCTTATTCCAACCCTCTCTTTGATTGGTCTTGGTGTTGCCGGTTATCTCGCCTATGTGGAAATCAACCAGGTTGAAGCAATCTGTGGCCCGGTCGGGAACTGTAACACCGTACAGCAAAGTTCTTATGCAATGCTATTTGGAATTCTTCCCATCGGAGTTCTGGGAGTGTTGGGTTATCTGGTTATGATCATCCTCTGGTTGGCGGGAAATTTAGATTTAGAAGTCTTGCAAAAAACAGCAAACATCCTGCTCTGGATTATCTCCTTGATCGGGGTTCTATTTTCTGTCTACTTAACTTTCCTGGAACCTTTTGTCATTGGGGCAACCTGTCTGTGGTGTATAAGTTCTGCAGTAATAATGACAATCCTGTTTCTGCTGGCCACTCAAAAATTTAAGCAGTCCCTGGTTATAGTTTCTGAGGAATCTTGATCCAAAATGCATGAGTTAGCCATTACAGAACAAATTGCAAAAATTGCAAACAAACACGGAGAGAAAAACAAGGCCAGCCAGATCACAGACTTGTATCTTGTAATCGGAGAACTTTCAACTGTGATCGATGACTCTATCCAGTTTTACTGGGATCTGATCACTGAGAACACCCTCTGTGAAGGGGCAAAACTCCATTTTAAGCGGATTCCAGCAGTATTTCGATGCAGAGATTGCAACAAGGAATACAACCTCGTCCAGGGTGAATTAACACCCTGTCCGCACTGCCAAAGCAGCAGTATGGAGGTTCTCCAGGGAAAGGAATTTCACCTCGACAGCATCGATATTCAATAAAAAGAGACCAGTATGGCAAAAAATGTTTCTGTTGTAGAAAAAATCCTTAGTGCAAATGACCAGCTGGCTGCAGAAATTCAACAGCGATTGAATAGCGCATCCGTATTCAGTATAAACATCATGGCTTCTCCGGGAGCTGGGAAAACCTCTCTGATTGAGCGCACCCTGCATGAGCTGAAGGCGCTGCATGAAATCGCCGTCATCGATGGAGATGTAGCGACCAGCATTGACGCTGATAGAGCAGCAAAAGCCGGCGCAACTGCGGTTCAAATTAACACCGGGGGCCAGTGTCATATTGACGCCAATATGCTCCGCATTGCCATAAATGAACTTAACCTAAAAGATTTTGATTTACTCCTGGTTGAGAATGTAGGAAATTTGATCTGTCCCGCATCCTTCCAGCTGGGCACACATAAAAACATACTGATCGCCTCCATACCAGAAGGCGACGACAAACCTTATAAATATCCCGCGATGTACCAGGATGTGGATGCTCTGATCATCAACAAAATTGATCTGCTGCCATATGTTGATTTTGATATGACTTACTTCGAAAAAGGTGTCCAGCTTTTAAATCCGGATCTGGTCACTTTTCCGCTTTCCTGTCGAACCGGGGAGGGAATTCAAGCCTGGATTACCTGGTTGACAGGATTGATCAACAATACAAAAGCAACCTGAAATGAATCATCAAAAAGCCTACCACGTACATATTAACGGCATTGTCCAGGGAGTAGGTTTTCGACCTTTTGTGTATGGCCTGGCTGCCCGGTATGAATTAAACGGCTGGGTGAGAAATACTTCAGAGGGAGTGGACATCGAGGTAACTGGACCGGAAGATATTCTGGACCAATTTATTTCAATCCTTGAAAATGAAGCTCCTCCGCTGGCTCAAATTGATTCCCTCCACTTCGAAGAAATTCCAATTGATAATCAAGAATCTTTTCAGATCCTCCATTCCCAGTCTGTTGATGGTGGATTTCAGCCAATATCCCCTGACGTCAGCATCTGTGAGGATTGTCTGAGTGAACTGTTCACTCCTTCGGATCGCAGGTACAGGTACCCCTTTATCAACTGCACCAATTGCGGTCCCAGATTCACGATAATCAAAGATATCCCCTACGACCGTCCCAAAACAACTATGGCGGGTTTTGATCTCTGTCCGTCCTGCATGACAGAATATGAAAATCCTCTTGATCGCAGGTTCCATGCCCAGCCGGTTGCCTGTCCTTCATGCGGCCCCCAGGTCTGGCTTGAATATGCTAGACAGGACGATAAAAACCCTGCTGCAGTTGAAGATTCCGCAATCCTTAAGACACAGGAACTGCTCGCTGCAGGGAAGATCGTGGCCATTAAAGGTCTGGGCGGATTTCACCTGGCTTGTGATGCGGGAAACTCAGCAGTTGTTCAAAGATTACGAGAAAGAAAAGACCGTCCTGCTAAACCGCTGGCAGTGATGATGCCGGACCTAAATACCATTCACGAACACTGCCTGATGACAAATAGAGAATCAGACCTGCTTTCTTCTGCCCAGCGGCCAATTTTACTTCTGGAGAAAAAATCCGGATCTGCTCTTCCTGATAGTCTTGCGCCAGGGCAAAATACCCTGGGAGTGATGCTGCCTTATACACCACTCCATTACCTCTTATTCGCTACTAACGAGCAATATCCCGCTGCCCCTTTTTCGGTTCTGGTAATGACCAGTGCGAACTTCAGCGGAAATCCCATCCTTACTGGCAATCAAGAAGTGAGAGAGTATCTCAAAAACATCGCCGACGCCTATCTCTTTCATGACAGGGACATCCATATTCATTGTGACGATACGGTGACCCGGATACCAATTCAGTTAACAGAAGAGATTGTAGTATCTTATCCAATCAGGCGCTCCCGGGGTTACTCCCCTCATCCGGTCAAACTGGCGGAAAAAAGCAGCTCGGTGCTGGGTGTGGGTGGGGAACTAAAAAACACTTTTTGCCTCACTAAGGAAGACTATGCATTCCTCAGTCAGCATATTGGCGACTTAAAGAATTTTGAAACCTTAACCAGTTTTGAAAATTCCATCACCCATTTTGAGGGTTTATTCCGAATCAACCCGGAGTTAATCACCTATGACCTGCATCCGGATTATTTATCAACCCGCTACGCCCTGGAGCGGAGCAAACGTTCCGGGGTTCAGGCATTACCGGTTCAACATCATCACGCCCATATAACCTCCTGTTTGGCAGACAACCTTTATCATGGGGAGGAACCGGTTATCGGTATAGCTTTTGACGGTACAGGATACGGAGAAGACGGCGCAATCTGGGGAGGAGAATTCCTGATTGCTGATTACCAGCACTTTACCAGGGTTGGCCAATTGATTTATTATCCGCTTCCCGGAGGAGACATTGCGATTCGGGAACCCTGGCGAATGGCTTTGTCAGTCTTGCATAGCTGCGGCCTCTCCTGGGAATTGGAGAATCCTGCGGTTAAGCACGCTGCATCTCTGCCAGAAAATATTCCCGGCGTATCCCCTTTGGCAGTACTTGAAAATCAACTCAAAACCAAAACAAACGCCCCCCTGACATCCTCTATTGGACGACTCTTTGACGCAATTGCATCCCTGGCGGGCATTTGTCAGACTATCACTTATGAGGGTCAGGCAGCGATAGAACTGGAAGCTCTGGCAGATCCGGACGAAGAGCATATTTATTCTTTTGAAATCACAGGGGATAATATAATAGATCCTGGGCTAATGGTAAAAGCTATCTTGGATGATCGAAACAGCGGGATATCCACTCCCAAAATTTCAGCCCGCTTCCATAACAGTTTAGCAGAGATAGTTTTGGAAATGTCTATTCGTTTGCGGGAAAAACATCATCTTAATCAGGTTGCATTGAGCGGCGGAGTATGGCAAAATATGACCCTCCTCACTAAAACCGTCAAAAAACTT
>CBDVDO010000047.1:0-8704 GCA_965372765.1 uncultured Anaerolineales bacterium | reverse complement strand
AATCCGCGCAAGAAAGGTATCTGCATGATCCGGCTTTGATAGATTTTATTTAATACTTCAGTGTGAATGATGATTTCCCCATCAGGGGCTCGCATGGCAATAGCTGCTGCTTTTTTGCCCCTCATCATCACGCCTTCGATAACTGCCTGACCACCATAGTTAGGCAGCTTGGTTGTATGTTCTTTTGGATTATTCATAACTTATAAATTGAAGAAGAAGTGAACCAGAGCTTCTATTCCTTTGTAGAATGTGGGTAAGTGGATTTTTTCATTGGGTCCGTGAATATTATCACCGGGAAGACCGAAACCGATATTTACCGAATCGACTCCCAGGGCTTGCTGGATATGAACCACAACTGGTACACTTCCGCCAGTCCGTTTAAACATGGGATGTACACCCCAGGCTGCTTCAGCAGCGTTTGCATAGGCTTCAATCCATTTGGATTTACGGTCGCTCTGGGAAGGAAAATCCCCAGCCAGCTTGTCGAGCTGCCAGGTGACGGTATCCGGAGCGTTTTCTGCCAGGTAGGATTTAAATTGTTCATAAACTTCAGCAGGATCCTGGTCAGCTACCAGTCGAGTTGAAACTTTAGCCATTGCGTAGGCAGGTAAAACTGTCTTTTGCCCTTCGCCAATGAAACCAGAATACAATCCATTAATTTCCAGGGTTGGCCTGGCGCCTGCTCTTTCCACAGCGGTGTATCCTTCCTCACCCCACAATTTGGAAACTCCTGCCTGGTTAGTATAAAACTCATCTCCCATAGGCAGGCGGCTAAGCTCGTTCCTTTCCTCCGCTTCAAGCGGAATCACTTTGTCGTAAAAGCCCTTTAATGTAACGCGCCCCTGGTCATCATGTAAACCAGACAAAAGGTCGGTCATCACCTGGGCGGGGTTATGGATAACACCTCCAAATGTCCCCGAGTGCAAATCCTGTTTGGGACCCTGGACACGGAGTTCAAAGTATGCGATTCCGCGCAGGGCGTAGGTGATAGTTGGAAGATCTGGGCCGAGCATTCCGGTATCCGGGTTAAGGAAAAAGTCACAGGCCAGAAGATCTTTATTCTCCTTGATGAATCCTTCCAGGTGGGATCCGCCAATTTCCTCTTCTCCTTCAATCAGGAATTTTATATTTATCGGAAGATCTCCGGTTTTCATGATGGCTTCCACAGAGCTGAAGCAGGCAACGACTTGGCCCTTCATATCCGAAGAGCCGCGGGCGAAAAGATTCTCTCCAACTTCTGTTGGAGTAAATGGATCTGTTTTCCATTCCTGGATTGGATCCTCTGGCTGGACATCATAATGACCGTAAATTAATGCTGTTGGTTTATCTTCGCCTGCGTTAAGATTTTCACCATACACAATGGGATGGCGGGGTGTAGGAAAAATTTCAACACGGGTCATGCCGAGATCGTGCAATTCTTTCTCCAGCCACTTGGCAGCGTTCTGGATATCTTCTTTGCGATCCGGATCAGTGGATACTGAGGGGATGGCGATGATCTCTTTCATCTTTGCCAGGTTTTCCTGGCTGTGATCCTGGGAATACTTTAAAGCTGCGTTTCTATGTTCTGTCATGGGGTAAAACCTCCACAATAAACCTTAGTTCATTTTTTTCACTGGAATGATTTTACCGCAGGTATGCACTTGTGTGAACTGAAGTGCGGAGAAAATGAATACCAGAAAAACCGCGTTTTATTTGCCAGGGTAATTATTTTCACATTAAAATTTCTTCCTCTCAGGTATAATTGATTGCGCTCTTTAATGATGGACTTGATAGATGATAAATGCCATCTAAAGAGACTTCAACCCAAGATCCTGGGGAAAAATTAATCATAGCAGATTAAATATAGAATTACTGGTAGGCATCAGGGAAAAATTTTCATTTATCATGAGGTCAATTATGAGTTTATTTCAGGAGTATTTACAACCCCATACGATTGAAGAGGCTGTAGAAAACCTTGCCAACGCGCCAGGGTCTGTCGCTGTGATCGCCGGGGGAACAGATTTGCTGCTTGATATCCGGCAGGGTCGACATCAAGCCGTGGATCGAGTTGTGGATGTTTCCGGTATCTCTGAAATGCAGGAAGTTGCCCTGGAGGAAAATTTTATTTACCTGGGCGCCGGGGTTACTCACAAACAGATTATCAGCAACCCGCTGCTGGGGGATCATGCTCAATGTGTTGTGGAGGGCTGCGGTTTGATCGGTGGACCCCAGGTTAGAAACGTTGCCACGATTGGAGGAAATGTTTCCCACGCCTTGCCGGCAGGAGATGGAACCATTTCATTGTTGGCCCTGGATACAGAAGTTCGCATCGCGTCAACGGACGGAGTCAGAAGCCAGCCGCTCAGAGGAATATTTGCCGGGCCTGGAAAGGTAACGTTTGACCGGAAACGTGAACTGATTGTTGGATTCCGATTACCTGCCAAGGGGCTCCGGGAAGGGTCTGCCTTCAATCGGGTGATGCGCCCTCAGGGAGTAGCGATTGCAATCTTAAACATGGCCGGGTGGGTGAAATTGGCTGAAAACGGAGACATTGAAAATGTCCGCCTAGCATGCGGTCCGGCAGGACCAAAACCATTACGAGCGCAGAAAACAGAAAGGTTTATCAAAAGAAAACCCTGGGACGAAGCGACTTACCGGGAAGCTTGCCAGATTTTGGCTGAAGAAGTCAGCTTAAGGACCAGCCCTCACAGAGCGACAAAAGAATACCGCCATAAACTGCTCCCGGTGCTGCTCCGGAAAGTCCTGGACAGCGCTGTTGAGAGAGCTAAACTTTAACTGGTTGAGATGGAGTGAAGAAATGAAATCATTATCATTTTGGGTTAATGAAAAAAAACAAACACTTGACGTTGAAGCTGGAGAAATGCTGGCAGACGTCTTGCGCTACCGCTTGGGATTAACGGGCACAAAAATCAGCTGTGGCGAATCGGAATGTGGTGTATGCACTGTCCTGGTTGAAGGAGAGCCAGTATTATCCTGCAACTATCCTGTCTTTAAGGCTGCTGGAAAGCACGTGACCACGATCGAAGGATTAGCACAGGGGGAAATATTGCATCCCCTCCAGGAAGCCTTTATCAAACAGGGAGCGGTACAATGTGGTTTTTGCACTCCCGGTCAGATCATGACGGCAGCGGCTTTGTTGAGTTCAAAGGCGGATCCAACTGACCAGGATATTGAATACGCATTGAACGATACACTTTGCCGTTGTGGGACCTATCCCGCAATTGTGAATGCCATTCATGCTGCTTCAGATAAGATCAATCGGGATAAACCAATAGAATTCCCCAGTTTTGAGTTTGGCGGAGAGCTTGAAGTTGTTGGGCAGGTGGTCGCTCGTCCGGAAGCCAGGCAAAAAACTACCGGGACAGCAGTATATACCGACGACATTACCTTCCCAGATATGTTATTTGGCACTACGCTGCGAGCCGGGATTCCCCATGGCAAACTGGTAAAGTTGGATAGTTCTAAAGCAAAAAAACTCCCTGGTATCCGGGCTGTGTTCACTGCCGCGGATATTCCCGGACGAGTTAACCACGGTTTGATCATTCAAGATTGGCCGGCTTTGGTGGGAGTAGGGGAAAAGGTCCGCTATGTGGGTGATGCGGTTGCTATTGTCGCAGCGGATACCCTTCAGATAGCTCAAAAAGCCCTGGCATTAATCGAAGTGGAATATGAACTGTTACCGGTAGTTACTGATCCAGTTGAGGCAAAAGCGGATGATGCTCCCCTGGTCCATGAGGAGGGTAATCTGCTTAAACATATTAAGGTTAACAGGGGAGATATTAACCAGGGTTTTGAGCAGGCGGAAATCATTTTTGAGGACACTTTCTATACTCCCTCCTACGAACACGCTTTCATGGAACCGGAATGCAGCATTGCCCGGCCCATTGAAGATGGAGGGTTTGAAGTTTATGTTGGATCACAAATTGCCTATGCTGACCGTGACCAGGTTGCAGCAGCCCTGGGTCTTCCCCTAGAGAAAGTACGTGTCCGAGGGCCGTTGGTCGGAGGTGGATTTGGAGGGAAAGAAGATATCGCAGGTCAAATCCATGCAGCCCTGCTGGCGCAGGCAACTGGAAAGCCAGTCAAGATTCTCTATGATCGTCAAGAGAGCATGCTGGTTCACCCGAAGCGCCATGCTACTCAAATCAGAGTCAAACTAGGACTCAAGCGGGATGGGACACTCACAGCAGCGCAGACTGAACTTTATGGGGATACTGGCGCTTATGCGTCCCTGGGAGCAAAGGTGATGGGGAGAGCTACTACGCACTCAACTGGCCCCTACATTGTTCCCAACGTGAAAATAGATTGTTATGCCATGTATACCAACAATCCTCCTTCCGGCGCATTCCGGGGGTTTGGCGCCTTGCAGGCGGCATTCGCCATAGAGTGCCTGATGGATAAGGTTGCTGAGGAATTGGAGCTTGATCCGGTTGAATTAAGGAGGATGAATGCCCTCCGGATTGGGTCGATCACCAATACCGGACAGCACCTGACAGAAAGTGTCGGGCTGCTGGAGTGTATCGATCAAACACAGGCGGAAATGCTGAAGTTCACGGGCGGCGAGGATCCTTTCATTTCCCGGGAAGTGGCGGGAGAACCTGACAAACGCCGGTCCTGGGGATTTGCGGTGACGTTTAAGAATACAGGTTTGGGAGAAGGCGCTCCCGACAACGCAACTGCCGAGATTGAGCTGTTGAAAGATGGATCCGTGGAAATCCGGATTTCATCGGCAGAGATTGGACAGGGATTGGTCACGGTGCTGCAAATGATCACAGCCCAGGAGCTTGGTCTTCCGCTGGATAAGGTTAATGTTTATCTTTCGGATACTGATCTTACACCGGATGGCGGCCCCACAACCGGGTCCCGGCAGACATATATTTCCGGGAATGCTGTTAGATATGCTGCGGTTGCCCTGAAAAACGCCATGTTGGAAACCCTGGCTGAGAAATTTATCTTATCCCCGGAAGAGATTGGATTTAAGGATGGAATTATCCAGGTCAATGATCAGAAGCTGTCGTTTGCTGAAGTTGGTGAGCTGATGAAAGCGGAAGGCAAAAATCCCAGGTTGAAATATGAATATGTATCTCCGAAAACCACACCTCTTGGCGAAAAAGGTGATAAACATTTCGCCTATTCCTTTGCTGCCCAGGCAATAGAAGTTGAGGTAGATCTGGTAACCGGGGAGGTTCTGGTTATCCGTGCTGTGGGAGCAACCGATGTTGGGAAAGCAATCAATCCTCTCGGGTTGCAGGGACAGGTAGAAGGTGGTTTGATCATGGGTATTGGGCATGCCTTGACGGAGGAATTCATTGTTGAAAATGGTGAAATCTTCACCGATTCTTTGTCCCGTTACCGGATGCCATCCATTAAACATGTGCCGGATGATATTAAAGTGATCATTGTGGAAGATCCGACGACAGAAGGGCCTTATGGCGGCAAAGGGGTGGGGGAAATTTCTACCATGCCGGTACCACCTGCAATCGTCAATGCTGTTTACAATGCCTGTGGAATCAGGTTAAACCGGATCCCGATAGATCAGGATTGGCTGGCTCTGGAGATTGAGAAAGCCGCTCGCTAAACCAACGGATCCGGGCATATCGAAAGAGTGATGAATTCAATCAGTGTCAGGGTTTGTTTTTCTCTCGGTTTTCACCTTCGTGGTACAATAAAATATACATGGATCGGTGGTCGTAGGTGGTTATGGAATGACCCCAACGGCGTCGGGAAAAACCTGACGAAAAGTGCTACCGTCCTTATGAGCTGTTCGCCGATCCCATGAAAAAAAGAAGTTATCTCTCTCCAATTTTGCATTCTGGGTTATTTATTAGTCCATTTACTGTATTAAATAATAAATTCGAAATCGTTGTTAATCACAGGATATTTCCCCTGTGATTTTTTTATTTTCTGTGGTTTGATTTTGGATTTAGGTTTTGAGGAGCAGGATTAAGCAGATATGATGATTGAAATGCCGTATTCATTCCCGGGAAGGGTTTTTCGCAGTCCGATGCCATTTGGCCCTTATGACCGGGTTAAAATTTGGCAGTCATACCAGGAAGAAGAGATCGACCTGGTCGTTGTGCTTACGGAGTCCCAGGAATACCTGGTGTACTCCCGGAGGGATCTGCCGGATTTTTACCGTTCTCAGGGTTTGGATGTTCTTCATGTCCCGGTTCCAGACTTTGGAATACCTGATGATCTGGTTTTGTGGGAAAAAACTCTAAATTCTGTTGCTCAGGCAGGGAAAGAAGGGAAAAATATAGCAGTTCACTGTCTGGCGGGGATAGGGCGCACGGGAGTTTTCTTGGCCTGCCTGGCAAAAGAAAACCTCGAAATAGATGGAGAGCGGGCAATCCTCTGGGTGCGGGAATCAGTTCGCGGCGCGATGGAAAATGAGGGGCAGGAGCAATTTGTCAAGAATTATCAACCGCGCGGGATTAATTAACAACAGGAAAATAAAATATTGGACAGCTTGGAAGTTATTTTGGTTGAGGAGGAATTAAGATGATTATTAAGAATGCAAATCTTATAACCTGGGAAGAAGAGAATCGGATCCTCGAGGGTTCTTCTCTGTTCATCAAGGATGGATTGATTAAAGAAGTGGGTTTGGATCTGGAAAAAAAGCATCCTGAGGAGGAGGTATTTGATGCCCGCGGTCAGTATGTTATGCCGGGGAACATCTGTGCTCATACCCATTTTTACGGTGCTTTTGCCCGGGGTATGGGAATTCCCGGTGACCCGCCGAAAGATTTTCCCGAAATTCTGGAAAGATTATGGTGGCCGCTGGATATGGCACTCAACGAGGATGGGGTTCGTTATTCCGCGCTGGTCTTTGCTGTAGATGCTGTAAAAAATGGGACCACAACCTTGTTTGACCATCATGCATCACCTTCCTTTATTGATGGATCCCTGGACGTTATCGGTGATGTCATTGAAGACGCTGGTCTGCGAGGCGTGTTGTGTTATGAAGTCACGGACCGCAACGGGGAGGAAGGTGCCAAAGCCGGGATAGAAGAAAATGTACGCATGATTAAGAAAGTTGCCGGCAATAAGCGGCTGGGCGCTGCTTTTGGCCTCCATGCCAGTTTGACATTAAATGATGAGACACTTGATGCCTGCCGGGCTGCAATCGGTGAGGAAGCTGGTTTTCACATCCATGTTGGAGAGCATCAGGCGGATGAATATGACAGCCTCAAAAGAAGCGGATTGCGAGTGGTTGACCGGCTAAATAAACATGGGATATTAGGACCCAAATCCATTGTTGCCCATGGGGTTCATATTGATTACAAGGAAGCTGTCCAACTTGCTGAATCAGGAACCTGGCTGACTCATCAACCCCGGTCTAATATGAATAACGCAGTTGGCGTTGCTGCCATTGAGGATTTCCTGCGCTTGGGTATTAAGGTTGGAATCGGTACAGATGGTTTCTACCATGCCATGTGGGAAGAATGGAAAACCGCCTATTTCCTGCACAAAGTTCAGCATAAGGATCCCCGCAGGATGAGCGCTATGGATATCATCCAGATGGGGGTTAAAAATAATGCTGCACTGGCTAAGGTCTATTTACCCGAAACCACCCTGGGTGTGATCACACCTGGCGCTGCCGCGGACTTGATCTTTGTGGATTATCATCCCTACACTCCGCTAAATGCTGGAAACCTGCCCTGGCAGATGATATTCGGATTCCAGGAAGGCATGATCAGGTCAACCATGGTCGCTGGGAAATTCCTTATGAAAGATAAGGAACTTTTGACCCTGGATGAAGAAAAAATTGCCGCAGAAGCGCGGGCTATTGCACCAGGGATCTGGGAAAGATATCAATCCTATGTGGGTACTTATTCCTGAACCCCAAAAAATCAGAAGAATTGATGATGTTAGTGTATAGAACAGGAGATTGTGAATGACCAACAAACCGACCATAGCAATTCTGGGTGGAACCGGACATGAAGGCGCCGGGCTGGCACTGCGCTGGGCATCCAATGGGTATGAGGTAATAATCGGATCCCGGAAAGAGGAAAAAGCGCTGAATGCTGCCCGGGAATTGAACCAGATTTTAGGTAAAGAAACCATCCGTGGCATGGAGAATCCAGCTGCTGCCCGGGAAGCTGATATCAATGTGCTCACAGTGGTTGCGACCGCTCACGAAGCGGCAGTAACAGGATTGAAGGATGACCTGCAGGGTAAAATTTTGGTTGATGCCACAGCCCGGATTAAATTTCCAAATCCCAAGCCGCCTGTCCCTCCCGCTGCTGCCCGGATTGCACAGGACATCCTGGGAGAAGGGGTCCGCGTTGTTGCCGCCTTTCAGAATATTCCAGCCAGCGCATTAAAGAACCTGGAGAAAGAACTGGATAGTGATGTGCTGGTTTGCGCAGTCCATCAGGAAGATGCCGTCCAGGTGATGGAGTTGATCAGGGGTGCTGGGATTAACGCTTATTATGTAGGTGACCTGGATATCGCGATTACCGTTGAAGGTTTGACTGCGGTTCTGGTGTACCTGAACAAATATAACGACATTAAACACGCCAGTATTAAAATTGTTGGTGCCTGAAGGACCTGAGCATGAGCTTTGAGGGAAGATCACCACTCGTTCTTACAGCCCTGGAAGGTGTGCCATTAATCGAGCAGGGTAATGATCTGGCAGAGATTCTGCTTCGTGTGCTGAAGCAGAATAATATTGATCTTTGTAATGGAGATGTGCTGGTTA
>CBDVDO010000046.1:0-8885 GCA_965372765.1 uncultured Anaerolineales bacterium | reverse complement strand
ATTGAACCTTCCTCTGAGACAAAAGCGATACGCAAATCCATTCTTTTCAAAAAATGGGGGCGTGAAAGGGAAAAAGGGTTTTAGGGTGAATCGAAATGTTTTGAATTTTATAATAATAACAGAATATTAACGCAAGACTCCTATTCACCTTAAACTCCCTTTTGCCTTTCACGCCCCCAAATCATAAATTTCTCATTTTTTTTTGAATATGTAAGCTATCTGTAAGGTCTGGTGTGTTAAAATTTTTTTAAGTATATTCATTTATTTCCCATTAACATTAAGGAAATCGAAACTATTGTGTTAATTTTCAAGGTTCAGAGAAAACCCAGGAAGATAAATAAACCCATGGTTCATAGGCAAAATGAGGATTCTCTATTGAGTATCGAAAAGCTATCAGCATTTAGCTACGAACTTTTTTATAGAAAACCGCCTGCTGAAAGCTGACTGCTGAATTTGGAAAACTTGCATAACAAGTAGTATTCCACTTGAGTTTCAAGACCAAAAAAATGGAGGTGACCCAATGAAAAAAGTAATTTTTGTAATTTTTGTAATTGTCATTTTAAACCCTCTAATAGCAGGAGCTGTTCCTATAGTTCCTAAATATTCTATCGACCCTGCATCTCCTGCAATTGATGGGAATATTTCCCCAGATGATGTGCTGAAAACCGGGCCAGTGGTTCACACCGAAGGATCAAGCCTTGGGCTTCAGGATGATTTTTTTTCTGGGGTCTATGACAACCTCAACGCCCTTTCCTATGGACAAGATCCCATTAAGAACCCCCTCTTTTTTTCCGTTGATCGGGTTGCGGTTGGTTTGCCAGGAAGCGATGTGCATGACCAGGCTAAATCTGGTGTTGAAGAGGCGGCAGGTGACGTTTACACAACCTTACCCCCTTTCGGTAGCAATAGCCTGTTTATTGATGAGCAGCAACTTGGGTTGATGCCAGGATTTTTTGGTGATGACCTGGATGCCTTAGAATTGGATACCGAACCGAATCCTTGGACATACTTCTCTATAGATTCTCTGTCTGCCACTAATGGGTTTGGCACGGGAGGTCTTGATGATGATATATTGTTCAGTGATGGAACAGGCAGTTTTCAGATATTCGCAGAAGGTATCTCGGACATTGGGTTAGGCTTTGGTGACGATCTTGATGCCTTGGTACTCTGGGATGTCATTAATCCTGGGGTGCTCGATCCAGGTCTCGACAAGGCACTCTTTTCCTTAAGTACCTTTTCTCCCAGCGCATACACCTTTAGTGGAAATCCTTACAGCCCTGGAGTGAAGGGATCCCTTTCTCCGGCAGACATTCTGTTTACAGCTTTTACCGGAAGCTTCTCGCTTTGGGCTTCGGCAACAGACATCGGTCTGCATTCATACGATGAGGTGGATGCGCTGGATACTGTTCCGGAACCTGCTACCATAACTCTGATGGTGATCGGATTCGCGGGTCTTGGTTTCTATCGGTATCGTTTGAGAAGAAAAAAATATTTATAGGAATGTTTAATATTAATTTTCCAGCAAAGCATTTTTTGACTTTGGTTGTCAGGAGGTAGGTTATGAAAAAACAAATCATTTTTTTTAGTCTTTTAATAATAGGATTGATGTGTCGTACCTTCCCGGCTTGGGCTGTACAAGATGGAATTGTCATTAACGAAGTCATGTTTATGCCAGCAACTGGCAGTGAATGGGTTGAGCTTTATAATGCTTCAGGAGAACCCCGTGATTTGGATAAGGTGTGGTTTTTTGATTTCTCGAAAACAGGGAATGAATGGAAAGAGCTGACGGCCGCAGCAAATGAGATTGATGATGATTTTGTTCCCTTGGGCAATATGGCCCCGGAGGATTTCCTTTATGTGGGCCGAAGTAATACCACATTCCAGGCAATTTCCATTATTTTGGGCTTCAATATTAACACTGTAAGTTCTTCTAATAAAGCGGAATACTGGAATGGAAGTGATTGGCAAGACCTTTTCGCCACAGACGGAACTTCCTCTGGAGGAATTGCGCTCTCTCAAAATGATGACATTTCCTGGACAGTACCCTTAGATTGGGAAGCCACAGAGATAAATGGTGTATCCGCATACTACGTCAGGCTTTCGGTTGATAACACATTAAGTTCAAGTGTTGATGTTGATGTCGTTGATTTTAAAGATGGGAAAGAGATTGACATTGCAGGCTTTGACATTACAAACGCAGCAAACAATACTTACACCATTCCAGCTGCGCTTCCCCCTGTTCCACCTGGAGCATTTGTGGTAATCAATTTTGACGGCTTGGGTCCTGTAGCCGATGATTACGATTCCAGTGACGGGGTGGCAGAATTACACACCTCGAGTCTTACAGGGAACGTGTTCACCGATGTTGAGGACAGTGTAATCTTATATTCTGGTACGCCTCATGATGAATCTACAAAAAAGGATTTTGTAGCGTGGGGGGATTACATACAACATGATAATTTTATAGATACACTCTCAGGCGTTGGCTCTTTACGACGTGCGCCAAGTCCTGAAAGAACGATTGGTCTGCATCCCAAAATGTATGGTGGTCCATTTAAGAGCTGGGTAGTTTACCTCGAAAACGATGCTTCAAAAGGTGCTACAAATCCCATACCGACTCCACTTCCGATAGACCCCTGGCCAAACACCCGTTTCATTGATGGAGTGGTTTCATTTGCCTGGATTGAGCCACAATTCAATGTGAAGGGTTACAGGCTGCAAGTAGACGATGATTCCACATTCAACTCCCCGATCGTCGATATCGAAATAAATACATCGTTTTATATTACCCTCACACCTTTACCAGCGGGAACCTACTATTGGAGAGTTAAGGCCATAGACAGAACTGGTGAGAACTCCAGGTGGTCTACTATATCTTCCTTTGTGATCAAAGCTATTTCCGGTAGCCCTAATACAAAAGACTTAGGTGTTATACCTATACTAAAGACCAAAGACACAAAGTTGGTTTGTTTAGAATGCAGACGCGATCATGCGCGTCATTCATGGGACAACGTTCACAAGAATAGAGCGAATACATTCAGTAACCACAGTATGAATTATTGCTGGGCGGGCTGTATCAAAATGATGGCTGACTATTATGGAGGGTCGCTAAGCATGGATCGTATAGCTTACGAGGTCGGGCGAAGTGAAGCAGCTAATCCAAAGGGTCCTAAATGGGATCTCCGCCACGGTAGGACAGCAACCATCCCCCAAGTTACGGATGGCCTCAAATGGGCGTTAACTGATGCCGGAATTACTCATGGTACTCCTAAGCCTTCTTTTACTTGGATAAAAAATCATATCGATATCAACAAACCATTTATTCTGTGGGTTCCCGGTCATGTTGTAGTGATAGATGGTTATACAGAACCTGATATAGTCCATTACAACGACCCGGATACCGGTGTGGAGACTAAACGTTGCTGGGAACCTGTCCCTGGTTTAGGTTATTGGGTATTAACCTCAGCAACTGCAACCGGTAGGTCTGATGAGCCTTCTATAAGTGCCGATCCTGACAATGACGGCCGTCCACGCTTTGTAACCGGTAAATGGGACGGTAAAGATTACAACCCTTGGGGTCTGATGACTTTTGATGAGGAAGAGAGGTTCAAAACAGATCCCAATGATGAAGATAGTGATGGTGATTGTGTCCAGGATAAGGTTGAGCTTTGGAGCTACGTTTTTGGAAAAGGAAAGATTGCAAGAATACCGGATCAAGATGGTGATCTTGTCCGGGCTGAAAAAGATTCGGATACGGATAACGGTGGATTCGCTGATGGGGACGAAGATACGAATTTAGATGGAGACCTGGATGCAGGTGAAACAGATCCCTTTAAATCTGATGATGATAGCGATCCCATATTGGTTGAATATTTTTTCCAGGGAACGTCTCCGCCTGTTCCTGGAATAGACGACAAAGGGACATCTTGGGCAACTCTTGCGCTTAGTACTGGTGACAAAAAATTCTGCTTCAGGTCCGCTGACAAAATTCTCGGTGAAATAGATACACAAAAGGCGATTGTGGCTGATATGTGGAGGGAGATTCCAGGCAATCCGACCCGTATAATTTTTACTGGTACTAATGCTGGAGTTAAATTTTACGGAAATGTTCTGCTGGAGAATTACTTAAGGGCGGTTGTGGATGTCGTCAAGGATGGGAAACGTGTTCGCTACCTGTTGAAAGCCTGTAAGCCGTAGGTGCTCTATACGTCTTACCTCGCATTTCAGAAAAACGGATACTACGTTGCTCTTATTTGGGTGCAAACCCAGCCTACGGGGAAGAACTATGGTCACATCTTAACTATTCATTATTCAGCCGGGTAGGTTGGGTTGAGGAACGAAACCCAACATCAACAATTGTGCGAAATTGCAAAATGATTGAGAGAACAATATCAGTGCAATCATACCTTGTTGGGTTTCGCAAGCTCAACCCAACCTACGAGCTATAACCCTCTTTAAATAACACAAAAGGAGGGATGCGATGGCTAAAATCTTTAGGAGTTCTGTTATTAATGCGCCCATTGATGAAGTGTGGGCAAGAATACGAGATTTTAATGCCTTGCCTGATTGGGCATCCTGCTTTTACAGATAGCCACATTGAAAATGATGAGCCAGGTGATAAGGAGGTAATCAATGAACAGTTTTCCTCGTATCGTTTCAATACGGATCGGCAAAATTTGTCGGAAACCCGAATTACTTTACCCGAATTTCTTGCTCTTAGTTTTGCTCCTCTTTATTGGCCTTAACTGCAGCGCACACGCTGACAACGTTCTGCATGGCAGATCGCCTGCGATCCCCGGGTCAATCGCAAGTCTGTCGATTGGGAGTAACAGTGTGGTTTGGAGTTCCAATGACACACTTATCGGGGGCATTGATACTGGTCTGGTGGTACCGGGTGTTTGGAGGCAAAGTGGATCCGGCACCATTTTTATGTACCAGAACGGAACCCTGCGACTCTATGGTCAGAGTCGCGCCAACGGCGATACCGTTTCCGCTATTGTTGATGTCATTTATAACCTCAAGCGCGTCAGATACATTTTGACCGAATTGGAATCCGGCACAGGGGACGATCCGGACGAGCCCTATCCGCCTTACCCACCGGAGGAACCGCCTACGGTTCTAAAGGGACGCATCTACGCGGCCGATACAGGCTCTCCCATCTTCGGTGCGACTGTGTCAATCGCCGGGAAGTCTTCAACGACTGATTCACAGGGCGCTTACCTCATCTCTGATATATCGGCAGGCACCCTTGAACTCACCGTCTCCAAGGAAGGTTACAATAATTTCACCGAAAGTTTGGTTATTAAAGAGCAGACAACAAAAGTCGAAAACGTAGCGCTGACTGCTGAAGCTTTTGACCCGAACCAGCCCGTCATTACCGCTGTGAAGCCCCAGTACGAAGGCATATTCCTGGATGGCATATCTCTGAAAAATCGCTATGACGTCTCCGTGCAATGGAACGGCAATCCTGGCAACATCAAATTCGATGTCAATGGCACTGAATACGTTGTCCCGGGTAATCAGGATGGAGGAAACCGTATTTTCGATATGGGCCTGGATTTCGTCGGAAATGTCGTACCCAGTGGTAACACGCTAACCATCACCGCTGTGAACGAGATGGGCGTGGAATCCCAATCACAGGTATTCCATCCTATTATTATTCCAGTGCCGGTCTGGTCTCAGAATTTAGGGCTTTGGGCCTTGGTCGCGGGGCAAGTTCAGGGCAGTGTCGATTTTATTTTGGAAGCCAATTTTCCAGATCCGGCAATAGATGGAATTATTCTTGCCCCCAATTGTTTTCCCATCGTCGGTGGAAAAAAAACAGGTCTTAAGAAAACACAGCTAATCGTCGGGCTGACCTTCAGCAGCAGCGGTGAAGGGTCGATTTCCGCGGGAGGAAAAACCGGCTTTGAAGTCGCAGGAAACAGTATTGAAGGAAAATTGCTCGGGACAGGAACGCTGCGCTACAAACCCAATATTGGTATGCTATGGGTTAAGTCGAGCATTGACATCGAAATTGCAGGAAAAATCAAGAATAAAACACCCATCATCGACCTGATCGTACCGGGATCCGGTATCGTGGCGAGGATACTAAGACCCATACTGAGCGCAAAAATAGAATCGGAATTTGGTCCGGTATTGACGGCAGTTTTCACCATAGAAGAGAAAAATAACGAGATTGACTTCAAACCCGCTGAGCTTGGTGGCGGGCTGTCCGTGAAAATCGCTCTGGTGTTCTCTGCGGGCTCGGCGGAAGCCTCGTTCTACGGGGGCGGTGATTCCAGATTCACAGTTCAGCTACCGGCCGATCCCTCTCTGCTCAAACAGATCATGTTGAAGCTATATGCCGGAGTGGAAGTGAAAGTGTGGATATTCACAAGAAAGGTGGAAGCGGCCTATAAATGGTCATATCCGGCAACCGTCCGTATTTTTGCGGAGTCGCTGCAACAGAACGATAACGCATTCGCACCGATTCAGCCTGACTTTCTCCGCTTTGGGCCCTATTCGGTATTTGGTCCCAATGCTCATGCGCCAATATCCCTCCAGTCAGACCCTGACCTGCAACAGGTGTCCGCTGGATCCAGGTTGATCGAGAATGTCTATCCCCATGCCACTCCGGCCATAGCAGAGCAATCTGGAAATCGGATGGTTGCATTTGTCTATTACGACGTGGAGAAGGCTCCGGTACAGGCAACGGACATTTACTACAGTTATTTCAATGGGTTGTCCTACTCAGAGCCGGCTGCCATCCTTGACGATACACGTGCCGAGTTCGCCCCGCAACTGGGCTTTGATGCCAGCGGTCGGATAATGGCGGTCTGGGAACGGGTAAAGGACCCGAACTTCGCCGGCGAGGACATTGATACCATGGCTCCGCTCATGGAGATTGTTTACGCCGTGTTCACTCCCGGTGATGGCACCTGGAGCGAGCCCAGGGCCATTACTGACAACTTGATACTGGATCATAGCCCCTTGTTGAGATCCGACGAAACTGGCCGATTACTGCTGGTGTGGGAACAAAACAGTGGCAATCAGATCTACGGCGATACGGAGAACCCCAGCCGTATCCTCTATGCCATCTGGGACAGTTCTAACTGGAATAGTCCGGCGACTGTTCTTGACTCGTTGGTCGGGGCTTTTGATTTCGATGCCTCCTTCCGGACCGACGGTGGAATCCTTACCTGGTCTCAGGACATTGACGCAGATGTCGCAACACTGTCAGACCGGGAAATTTTTTATACAAAACTGGATTCGTCCTCGTGGACGCCCCCCCAAAGACTCACAGATGACAACATTGCAGATACAGCCCCGCAAGTGACTGTTACAGGAACGGATTCAGTCCAGTTGCTGTGGAGACGGGGCGACCAGTACGTAGAACTTACTGACCTGCAAAGCGTTGATTACAAAATTATACGTGAGGACAGTGGCATCGAGCTTGACACCGCCCGGTTGGTATCAGGCCCTGCCGGCAGTAGCTATCTAATTTGGCAGACACTAAAAGACGGCCATTCCGATATCTATTACCGGGTAAAAAGTGCCAGCCATGGCCTTTGGGGCGAGGACACGCGTCTGACTGATGATGATGCATTAGAGAAGCACATCGCAGTTGCGGTTTCTTCAACAGGAATCCTTTATTTCGCTTTCAACAAGGTGGAGACCCTCTATGAAACCCTTACGGTAGATACTGCAGAAGGTCAAATCGAGGTCAACGAAGTTCCCCAGCCCGGAAGAAACGATCTTTACGTTTTGAGCCATGCACCGTTCGACGATCTCGCCGTGATCCCGGACAGTTTTGCTCTTTCAGATGCCAGTCCCGCACCGGGAACCGAGGTCACGCTGGGAGTCACTGTGCGAAACAATGGGGACCGGGTAATCGATACTTTCCGGATCGCCTTCTACGATGGAACACCCTCAAACAGAGGTGTCGAGATCGAGACTCAGACCGTTAATGTCCCGCTTCGTCCCGGAGCGACTTACCATGCCGAAGTGCCCTGGCTGGTTCCCAATGATCGTGTGACACATGTGTTATATGTTCTGGCAGATCCCTCGAATGCCATTGTCGAAAGAGACGAATCGAATAACAGCGCCTTCTTTCGAGGATTATTACCGGATGTAGTGCCGGTACATACGTCGGCACACTGGAGAGGTGATGACACTTTGGAATTCATCGCTACCGTCGCAAACAACGGAACAAGCACCGCTGTAGGCATTATAGTCGAGCTGCGCAAGAACAACCCCGATGGAGACCTGCTGAAGCAGCATATTCTGACCGCATTGGAAGCAGGCACCCAAACCCAGGTACCGTTCACCTGGCAGGCCGATCCGGGCACATTGCAAAGTGAAGACATTACGCTCTACGTTGTCATTGATCCGGATGACGTTGTCCCGGAACTAAACGAAGGGAACAACTCACGTGCCCACTTGGTATTGATGCCGTAAAAGGCGGAAATTCGGGGCACAATACTTAATTTTACTTAAGGGCTAATATTTAAAACTTGGTTGAAAAAGTAATACAGTCAAATATTGTGCCCCCGAATCCCTACGGCTTACAAAGGAAATAGGGGGGACGCTGTTGACTACGTTGACTTATTTCTTGCTTAACTGGCTTATGTTACGATAGTAGCGGTGGCGGCACGTAGCCACGTCAAAGAAACGCAAAGAAACGGGGTCAGACCTACACATTTGTGGGAGGAGCTATGGTCACATCTTAAATATTAACTATTCAGCCGGAGCCGGGTAGGTTGGTTTGAAGAACGAAACCCAACATCAACAATTGTGCGAAATCGCAAAATAATCGAGAGAATAATATCGGCGCAACAACTATATTTTGTTGGGTTTCGCAAGCTCAACTCAACCTATGAATTTAATCATAAATTTTGGTGGGA
>CBDVDO010000045.1:0-9009 GCA_965372765.1 uncultured Anaerolineales bacterium | reverse complement strand
TTGATAACAATGGATAAAAAGAAAACTAAAAAGTCATGGGTTATGATCAGCGTCCTGGTTGAGGGTGAGTTAGCTGAACCAGTCGCAAATGCCTTAAGTGAGATTGTGCCCGGGGGACTGGTATTAGAGAGTAACTATGGTGGGGTTTTCCCTCATGAGTTGGATATGGTAAAGGTGCCGGTACGGGTTTACGGATATTTACCGGTTGATAAGAAACTTGAGAATCGCCAGAAAGATATTACCAGGGCGCTTAATAGTCTGGCGGCAGTTTTTCCCCTGCCTGATCCGGTTTATTCTCCCCTGGATGAGCAAGATTGGGCGACGGCCTGGCAGAAAGATTATCATCCAATTCCCCTCGGCCTCCGCCTAATTGTAGTCCCCTCCTGGTTGGAAAATCCGGCGCCGGAACGCATACCTGTTTATATGGATCCGGGTATGGCTTTTGGATCAGGAACCCATCCAACGACTCAGCTTTCATTGATTCTTATAGAAGAAAGTTTGACTGAGAATCCCGTCCCAGAGATGCTTGATATCGGCTGTGGATCCGGGATTTTGTCTATTGCCGGGGCAAAATTGGGTGTGAGCTCTAGCTTGGGTCTGGATACTGACCCTGACGCGATCCAAGTTTCCCTGGCTAACGCGGAAAAAAATCAAGTGAGCGGCAATACCAGTTTTGCCCTGGGGTCAGTAAAGGAATTGATCCGGAACGAGTTTCAATTTTCCCAGTCTCCCCTGGTTGTGGCGAACATTATTGCCCCTGTTTTGACCAGGCTGTTCGAAGATGGATTGCGGGATACTGTCTCCCCGGGTGGAAATTTGATATTATCCGGCATTCTGGAAGAACAGCTGCCAGGGATATTGACCCTGTTTGATGAACACGGATTTAATCTCAAGACACAGCGCCAGCAGGGGGAGTGGGTTGGCTTATGGGGGATTAGAGAGGTTTAGCAGCGGCAGATTTTGCTGGATTTTCCCGTGTATAATATTGCTTGGAAGGGAAACCTATAAACCGTGATAAACGGAATTCCTCAAGGAGTTATCATGACTGATCTCCATCCTGATATTAAGCGAATACTAATCACCGAAGATGCAATCCAGAAAAGGGTTGCTGAACTCGCTGCTGAAATTGATCGAGATTACCAAAGCGCAGACCTGGTTGTATTAATTGGCATATTAAAGGGGGCGTTTATCTTTACCGCAGACCTATCCCGGAAAATTTCAGTACCGCATATGGTAGATTTTATGTCCCTCTCAAGTTATGGAGACCAGGCTGTATTTGATGGGGCGGTTCGTTTGATCATGGATCTGAGAAAGCCGATCATGGACCAGCATGTGATCGTTGTGGAGGATATCGTAGATACCGGTCATACGATGAACTATCTCTATCAGACTTTGCAAGGAAGACATCCGGCATCGCTGAAAACTTGCACCCTGTTTAAAAAGGAACGCGACAGCTTGGAGATTCCCCTAGACTATGTGGGCTTTGATCTTCCAGATGTCTGGGTGGTTGGCTATGGGCTGGATTATGCCGATACCCACCGAACGTTGCCGTACATCGCTGAGTTGAAAAAGGAAGTTTATTCCTGATTGGATAAACCAACCGATGAAAAGTGCCTAACAACCGGGACGATACACTGGAATTACATACCCCCGGTTTTTGACCCTGACCAGAAGACAGCACACAAAATATGTCAATCCGAGAACGATCAATCCGGACAGAGGGAATAGTCCTACGGCGGAAGGATTTTGGGGAATCTGACCGCATCCTGGTATTGTTCACCAGAAAGATGGGACGGGTTTCTGTGATTGCAAAAGGAGCTCGAAAGCCCAGCTCAAAGATTTCTGGGCATTTGGAACTCTTTATGCGGTCTTCATTTCTAATCTCACGCGGACGTAATTTACATATCCTGACCCAGGCGGATATGATTGATGACTTTGAGCCATTAAGAAAGGATTTATCGGGGATTGGGATAGGATCCTATGTGGTAGAGCTGGTTGATGCGGTTACTTATGAGGAGGGCAGCAACGTTAAACTCTATAACCTGCTGGTCTCTACACTGGACTCCTTATCCTCCGGAGAGGACCCGGGGATCATAGTCCGGTATTATGAACTTCAGCTGCTTGACCTGGTTGGTTTTCGTCCGGAATTATTCATTTGTGTGGAATGCGGGAAAAAAATTATTGAACAGGATCAATTTCTTTCGGGAGAATTAGGTGGAACGGTATGCCCGGAGTGTGCCCCGAGGGTAACAGGGACGGGGATCCGGCCACTATCCTCAAGGGTTTTAAAATACCTGAGGCATATTCAGCGGTCAGATATCAAGAGCCTGATTTCTCTTAAGATACCATCCGAAATTGCAGATGAGCTTGAAAAGCTAATTCATTATTATTTGACTCATACCCTGGAAGGTCATCTAAACAGCCCCGCTTTTATCAAACGGGTCCAGGATGGACATTAGGGGTCCATTTTCCTCCTGTTTGCCATTCTTTCTCTCTCTCTAACTTGACTTTTCTACAAATATTGAGTAAAATGTAGAATATCTACAACAAATTCCTAATTTCGTAAGTAGTATTACAACAAATTTATATGACTTCAATTGAATCCGAAGCTTTTGATATGGGGTCGGTCATCAGGGGGTATTATCCTTCTTTTACGCCTTCAGAAAAGAAAGTGGCGGATTTTTTCCTGGAAGACAAACCCGGGATCCTGCGGATGACGTTGGCAGATGTTGCTGCCGAAAGCGGCATTAGTGACGCCAGTGTTCTCCGGTTTTGTAGATCCATGGGATATAAACGATGGCTTGAATTTAAAATTGATCTAACCCGATCTCTGCACAGACCCTCTGAACAACTCCTGGATGAAGTTAAAGAAGATGATCCTCCTGGCGTGCTGGCGAAAAAAATATTCCAGTGCTCCATTCAGGCATTAACCGACACTATTGCCGTGATCGACGAGGTGAATTTTGCAAAAGCCATCACAATGATTTCTCAGGCTGAGAGAACCCTAATCATCGGTGTTGGAACCTCAGGCCCCATTGCTCAGGAAATGTTTAATCGCTTCTTTAGATTGGGGATAAACTGCCGTGTTCAAACAGACTCCTATCTGCAGGTGATGGAGACTGCGCTGTTATCTTCCCGAGATGTTGTGATTGTGATTTCCCAGACTGGAGATTCCACGGATCCCATCCGGACAATCGCGCTTGCTAAACAAAAGGGTTGTTCGGTGATTGTCATCACTGGAAACAGTGGATCAAAATTAACCAAATTCGCCGATGTTGTGTTGTTGTCAGTATCTCATGAGTCCCGGATTGAGACCATGGCTTCTCGTATTGCCCAATATGTGATTACACACGCCCTGTTTGTGGGATTAATGATGGAAAATGTTCCCGAAGCGGTCGCTAAAGATCGACTTATTTGGGACGCTATTATGGAAAAATCATTTTTTCAGGAAAAGAATTATTAGTTCAGGTTAGGAGTTGTTATGGCAAAATCTGCTGTGCTAATTAAAGACCTTCGTTTTCGTTACCGGGATAAAAAGGAACTGGTGATTGATGGTTTCTCCCTTGATATTCAGGAGGGCGAATTCCTGGTCATCATGGGGGCCAATGAAACAGGGAAGAGCACCCTGGTCTCTTTCTTTAATGGCCTTATTCCCCATTATACAAAAGGCCCTATGAAGGGGGACGTTTTTGTCTGGGGCAAAAACACCAAGGATCACAAGGTCCCGGAACTGGCAGAGGACGTTGGCATAGTATTCCAGGATTTTGAAGCCCAGCTATTCTCGACCAATGTGGAACTTGAGGTGGCTTTTGGCCCAGAAAATTTTGCTATTGATCGGAAAGAGATCAAACGGCGTATTCAAGAAAACCTGGAATTCGTAGGCCTGGAAGAATTCCGCAGGCGTTCTCCGGCCACTCTTTCTGGGGGACAAAAACAAAAATTAGCCATTGCGTCGGTGTTGGCCATGGAGCCCAATATCCTGGTAATGGATGAGGCCACAACGGATCTTGACCCCATTAGCAAACAAGGAGTGTACGAGATCACCAATAAACTTCGCCAGCGGGAGGATATGACCCTGGTAGTGGTTGAGCATGATACAGAAGAAGTCCTGGATGCGGACCGGATTGCGTTGATGAGGGATGGCAAGCTGGCAGAATTAGGACCGGCCCAGGAAATTCTTAGACGGGGGGATTTGCTGGCGGAGCTTGGGGTTATGCCATTGGGGATCCCTCGATTCTTCGAGCAGATGGGCAGCTCGACACTTCCTCTTACCCCTGAAGATGGAAAACAGATTTTTGAAAAAGAAAATTGGAAAATCTCCGACTCACTCTACAGCGATCTGGTCAAAAAGGAACAGAATGAGTTGTCCCAGAAAAAACAAGAGCCAATCATTCAGGTCCGCGACCTTAAATATTCCTACCCCAACGGAGTGGAAGCTTTATCAGGTATAGACCTGGACATCTACAAAGGGGAAATAGTCGCCATTGTTGGGCAGAATGGAAGCGGAAAAACGACCTTGGCGAAGCATCTCAACGCATTGTTGATGCCGACTGAAGGAGAGGTTGAAGTTTATGGGAAAACTACAGTTGAGCAGGGAGTCTTTGAAATCGGGAAAAAAGTAGGGTATGTGTTCCAAAACCCGGATCACCAGATTTTTTCTGAGCGAGTTTATGATGAGGTTATTTATGGGCCGAGATTACGAAATGTTCCGGCCGATGAGGCTGAACAACGGGTAAAAGAATCTCTCAAGGCAGTTGGACTGGAAGGATTTGAGGAAGCAGATCCTTTCAGCTTAACTAAAAGCGGTCGGCAGCGAGTTGCGGTTGCCTCGGTTCTATCCATCCGACCAGATGTTTTGATCTTGGACGAGCCAACTACCGGACTGGATTACGACGGACAGCGGGGTATGATGGATATGGTTGTGGAATTAAATAAACAGGGCAGCACGATTATTTTTATTACTCATCACATGTGGGTGGTTGCTGCCTATGCCGACCGGGTTTATGTAGTCAAAGATGGAAAAATTCTCCTGGAAGGATTAACCAGAGAAATATTTGCTGAGGAAAACATCCTCAAAGATTCATTCCTCAGACCGCCCCATTTTGTCCAGTTCAGCAATCTGCTCGGAAAAACCTTCCTGTCGGATTCCGAAATGATTTCCTGTATGGAGGGAAAATAAATTATGAATATTGATTTTTACCTGGACATTGATACCGTTATCCACAGGTTTGACGGCCGTACAAAGATAATCCTCTTTCTGGCTTCATTTCTGGCGCTGGTGCTGTTTGAGGATCCACTGTTTATTCTTCCTATCGCGTTGTTGATTCTTCTCCAGAATTTTTTGGCCCGAGCCTGGATGAATATCTGGCGTATCCGTTTTCTTCTGTTTCTTCTGACTTTCACAAGTATTATCATGTGGAATCTCTTTGCCAGCGGTGAAACACACCTGTTCTGGTTTGTTGATCTAGAGTCCTTGTTATACAGCATCGCTCGGACAATGCTCATACTTTTGATGATCATCAGCGGGTTGAACTTGCTCAGCACCACTCGTAATGAGGAACTGGTCCTGGCAATGATAAAACTTGGCCTGCCATATCGGGTTGGATTCGCGATTTCTACTTCATTACGCATGGTCCCGACCATTTCCACCAGCATCTATACCATTTCACAAGCTCAACGCAGCCGGGGATTGGATCTGGAGGGGGGAGGCATCTTGGAGCGCTTGAGAAAATTCATACCCATCTTAATCCCGGTGTTTATTTCCACTATCCGGGACACTAATGTTTTCGGTATGGCACTGGAATCCAAAGGGTTCGGCGCCAGGGAGGACAGAACTTACTATCTGGAAATGACCATGGATCGCAGCGACCACCTGGTCCTGGCTTTTTGCTTTCTAATAGTGGGTTTTTCTCTCTATCTGGAATTTGCAGGATTTGGCGATATTGCCGGTTTAACAAAATTTTAGACGCCAAGCATGGCAGGTTTCAAAGGAGTTAAATTGATAGATTTATTAGAATTGGATCAAATGTTGCCGTTTGTTTTAAAGAGGGACAATGTCGCCCGTTATGAAGATGGAGTTGTTCTTATTGGTGACCGACGCAAGTACCCATTTTCTAAAGAATTTGTCCAGTGTGAGGACGTGGAAAGTGTAGCCCAGGCAATTGAAAATATGGTGACCCAGGGCGGCGGTCCCTGGATAGCCGCTGTCTTTGCGATGGTCATGGCAGCAAAGAAGATGGAATCCAAACCCCATCAGGAAGCCCTGGATTACCTGCTGAAAGCAAAAGAACGTTTGGTTAAAACCCGACCCACCAATACCGCCATGGCTCGTCGATTGGGAGATACTTTGCCGGTTGTAAAAAGAGCCCAGGAAGAAGGACGATCCATTGAAAAAGCATTGCTGGATTGGATAAAGAAGCTGCGTGATAAAGCTTACGAGAGCTACGCCATACGCTCCCGATTGGGAGCTGATTTGATTGAAGACGGAGATGGCATTCTAACCATGTGTTTTGCCGAGACTGCGTTTATCCTGGCTATGTCAATGGCAAAGAAAGATGGAAAGAATATCCACGTTTACACCCCTGAAACCAGGCCGTACTTACAGGGAGCCAGGTTGACTGCGCCCTGCTTGCATGAACTGGAAATCCCCGTGCAAATCATAACCGACAACATGCCGGCATTTGTGATGTCTCAGGGAAAGATTCAGAAATATTTTACAGCTGCTGACTTGATTACCATGGATGGTCATGTGGTAAACAAAATAGGCACTTTCCAGAACGCAATTGCTGCTCATCACCACCACATACCGTATTTTGTGTTTATGTGGGGGCCGGATTTTGAAAGCCCGGATCGAGAATCCGTGGTGATTGAATACCGGGATCCGGCGGAAATCCGATCCTGCCGGGGGACTCCGACTACAATTGATGATATTGAAGCCTATTACCCGGCATTTGATATCACCCCTCCCCACCTGGTAGCGGGTGTGATTACCAGGCATGGAATCTTAAGCCCGTATGATTTGCGGCCTCATTTTGAAAAGGAACTGAGCAAGGAGTAAACAATATGCCAGCAGCAATCATCGCCGGGACACTTATGTATGACATCCCGGGCATGACCTTAATAGAAAAATCAATAGATACCCCTTATGGGAGGACTTTGATTTATGAAGTGCGGGGAGCTGGAACTGAATTAATTTTCTTGCCTCGCCATGGATTACAACATGATACTCCGCCGCATAAGATCAATTACAGAGCCAATCTCAAAGCTCTTGAAATGCTGGATGTAAAAAGGGTAATTGCTGTTAATGCGGTTGGATCGATTAATAAGGGGGTTGCTCCGCTTGATATCGTGGTATTGAGCGATTATTTGGATTTTACCTCCGGTCGGGAACTGTCATTTTTTGATGGTGGTGACAGCGGTGTAAAGCATGTAGATATGAGTACACCCTACAGCCCATATTTAAGAGAACAAATTTTGGCATTAGCGCCGAACTATGATATCCGCATCCATCCCCGGGGAGTTTATGTATGCACAAATGGACCCAGGTTGGAATCCCCGGCAGAAATCCGTATGTATGAGAAGCTCGGTGGAGATGTAGTAGGAATGACAGGTTTACCTGAAGCGGTTTTAGCGAAAGAATTAGATCTATGTTATGCATCTGTATCTTTTTCAATCAACTGGGCAGCGGGTTTTATGGATACAATAGAGTTCATATCAGATGCTGAAGGGTTAAAAAAGATGCAAAAGAATCTTATGGAATTACTTTTAAAGACTGTCGAAACCACCACGGATGATGAGTGTTCTATCAAATAGATATCGTAATCGCCTGATACCGATTTGTTGTCAGTTCTCGTAATTCTCTAAGGGCGAAAAGGAGGGCTTATTGATCAAGTAATGCAGGAAAGTAGGAACCGGTTCACAAAAATTATTATTGTTCCTTCAAAGATACACTTGTATAGATAAGGAGAGATTGATGAAAGAAGTCATAACTATGTGGAAAAATACCAGAATGGTTATTCTGGTTGCCCTGTCAGCGGCAATCTATGCTGCATTCCTGATTGTTTTTAAAGGCGGCATCGTTATTGTGCCCGGGATTACAGAAGTCCGCCCGGCAAATGTTTTCCCCCCTGTGTTTGGTCTGCTGTTTGGACCCGCTGGTGCCTGGGGATCCGCAATCGGCAACTTGATTGGGGATATGTTCGGCGGTTCTTTGGGAATCGGATCAATTTTCGGATTCTTTGGAAACTTTTTCCTGGGTTTTGTGCCCTATAAGATGTGGGGTTCAGTCTTCGGTTTGGTAAAGAAAGAAGATATGTCCCTGAATATGGGGAGTTGGCAAAAAATTGCAGCCTTCGAAATTGTAGCCTTAACCGCTTCCGCCGCTTGTGCGATTATTATTTCCTGGTACCTGGACCTGGCAGGAATCGTGCCTTTTGCTTTCCTCGCGATCACAATAACAGTTAACAACTTTGCTGCCGCAGTAGTTGTAGGTCCCATCTTGATTGCCTTGCTTTACCCACGTGTAAAGAGGTGGGGTTTATACTGGACAGATGTGATGGATAAAGAGGACGTCAGCAAAGGATTCGCCACCAATCTCGGATCAATTCTCATGATTGTGGGTTCTTTGGGAGGCTTGATTGTGGGTATTCTGGTTGCGACCGGTGCCGCGGGACAAGAGCTGTACGGTTTTGCCGGTGCTTCCGGTCAAACCGCCGTCTGGGCGGCAGTACTGCCCTTCATTTTGATGATCCTGGTTGCAAGCTTCATGCTTTCAGGACAGGAACAATTTGTAGACGAAGAGCTCTAATAGTGTCCTTCTAAGTATGGTTTTAGTCTATCGGGACGGGTTAAATCATTACCCGTCCCGGTTTCCCTGTTTGAACCAGGCGGGATAGTTGTGCACTGTGACAGTACAACTAATAAACGGTCTATATGTTAATTAGTTGATCTAGCGACAAATTACTCTACCTTGGTTATCTGGTATCATTTTTAGCTGGTTTTATATGTTAA
>CBDVDO010000044.1:0-9019 GCA_965372765.1 uncultured Anaerolineales bacterium | reverse complement strand
ATGGTAGGAGAACTTAACGAGCAGCAGCAGAACTATGTTCATAAAATTATTACCGGCGTGGAAAGCATGTCGCACCTGGTTCAAAACCTGTTGGATTTGGGTAGAATTGAAGCCGAGGTAGGTTTGAAACTGGATATGGTTTCAGCGCCTGACATCATATCTGAGGTAACAGACTCATTTAAGATTCGGGCCAGCCAGAAAAAAATCATTATCCATGTTTCCCAACCCAATCAGACCATTCCATTTATCTCAGCTGATAAAGCGCTGCTTCAGCAGGCTTTGCGTAACCTGGTGGATAATGCACTCAACTTTAATCAACAGGAAGGAGAGGTCTGGGTCCGATACAAGATGGAAGATGGTCGGATCATTTTTGAGATAGAGGATACGGGGATCGGAATTTCACCGGTGGACCAGCAGCGGTTATTCGAACAGTTTTATCGGGTTGAAAGCCGGGAGAAGGACAAACAAGGTGGTACCGGTCTTGGTCTGGCAATCGTAAAATCAATCGCAGAACGTCATGGTGGAGAAGCCTGGGTGGAGAGTGAGCTGGGGTCCGGCAGCACTTTTTACCTGGCGGTACCGATCCGTCAACCTGAGAGAAAAAGCAAAGCCGAATAATTATGGAAATAACTACCGGGTTATGGTAGACTGGTCCTGCAATACAGGGATAAGAGCCATATACTGCTGTTGGAAAAATCAGGATGGCAAACAAGGGGGAGATTAGGACGAATGGGAAGGGACTGCACCGCCGAATCTGACCGATACACTCTTGACTGACACCCGTTCACCTTGTATAATAGTTAGTTGCATGTTAAATATCAATCCCCTCCAAATATGCGAGCGCTAAAGAGCGTACTCTTCTGCGCTTGCTTTTGTGCGTGCTATTACTAAAACAGCTGTCCTGACTGGCGGTGCCGCTTTTTTTGAAGAAAACAGACCTCAAATTTGATAATATTCTGAGGATTTATTGACTGAATACTCTGTTTGGGAGTTTTCAGTAGGAATCCATTTTGCGGATAGGTCTGGGTGGCACGAGAGGACATTCAAAGCAGATTCTTGGTGAGGGAAAGTAGCTTTATCGGTTGATAGAGCGAAAAACACAGGAGGTTTTCGAGTGAAAACTAAGGGGATACAAAAACTTCGAATTGGGTTAGCTTCACCAGAAATCATACGCAGCTGGTCATACGGGGAAGTGCTAGAACCGGAAACCATTAACTACCGGCGCTTGCGCCCGGAGAAAGATGGTTTATTCTGTGAAGCCATATTCGGGCCGACCCGCGATTACCAATGTCATTGTGGAAAATATAAAAATATCCGCTATAAAGGAATTGTCTGTGATAAATGCGGTGTAGAGGTAACCCGCTCCGCTGTCCGCAGAGAGAGAATGGGCCATATAGAACTGGCAGCTCCTGTAGCGCATTTATGGTTTTCCAGACGAATCCCTTCGATCCTGGGCAGATTGCTTGATATGTCCAGGCGCGACCTTGACCGGGTTCTCTACTTTGCCCAATATATTGTTACTTATGTGGACGAGGAAGGTCGTAAGAAAGCACTTGAACAGCTGGATACCAAGTTTACATCCAGCGAAGGTGAAGTCGGGAAGGATTTCTCTGAAGATATCAAGCTCAAGGAAATTGAACGGGAAGAAAAATTAGCAGAGCTAGAGGTCAAGCAGGATGAAGTGAAAAACCGGTTTGATGAACAAATTGCCTCAGAGCTAGAACCTGTTATTAAGCAAGGCCAGCGTCTTGAGAAAACTTTGCAAGGTAGTGTCGATACAGTTGTCAAAGATGACATGATTTTCCCGGAAACTGAAGTGGTGATAGTTAAGAAAGGGGAAAAGATCAGCACATCGCATATTGCTAATATTCAGGAAGTCGTTAAACACCGCCTTTCCGAAATTGAAGAAAGTCTCCAGGAAGCAAAAGACAACGAACTTGAGCACATCAAACTGGATGTTGCCAGGATGAGAGCGGAAACCACCCAGGAAATTACCCAACTGCGTGAAAACCTTGACGCAGCCCTGGATTCAGCGCAATCGGAATATAAACACTTGCGGGAAGAATTGCTTGACCTGCAGCCCTTGATGTTCCTCGGTGAAATGGAATTCCGCGGATTGAGGTCCCATTGGGGACAAATTTTCCAGGCTGAAATGGGAGCTGAAGCTTTTTATGACATATTAAAACGCCTGGACCTGGATGCGCTTTCCAAAGAGCTCTGGCATGAGATTAGAACCACCGGCAGTAAACAGAAACGGAAGAAGGCCACCAAGCGGCTAAAAGTTGTGAATTCTTTCCAGAATACAGAAAACCAGCCAGAATGGATGATTTTAACCGTGCTGCCCGTGATACCGCCTGACCTGCGCCCAATGGTGCAGCTGGATGGTGGACGCTTTGCTACTTCAGATTTAAATGACCTCTACCGGCGTGTGATTAACCGCAACAACCGGCTTAAGCGGTTGTTGGAACTGGGCGCACCGGATGTTATTGTAAGAAATGAAAAAAGGATGCTCCAGGAAGCAGTGGACTCCTTGGTTGACAATTCCCAGCGGGGAAAAGCTCTTTCCCGCCGGGGCAGGCGAGAATTAAAATCCCTCAGTGATATGCTGAAAGGCAAAAAAGGCCGCTTCCGAAGAAACCTGCTCGGAAAACGCGTGGACTACTCTGGACGTTCTGTAATTGTCTCTGGCCCTAAGCTGAAAATGGACCAGTGCGGTCTGCCGAAAAAGATGGCTCTCGAGCTTTTCCGTCCTTTTGTGGTTTCCATCCTTGAAAAACGGGGATTTGCTACTAATGTGAAAGGCGCCAAGCGGTTGATTGAACGCAATCGGCCGGAAGTTTGGGAAGCCCTCGAAGAAGCCGTTAAGAGTCGACCTGTTTTGCTGAACCGGGCACCTACGCTTCACCGTCTGGGTATTCAAGCTTTTGAAATCCAGCTGATTGAAGGGAGCGCAATTCAACTCCACCCCCTGGTATGTCCTGCATTTAATGCTGACTTTGATGGGGATCAGATGGCAGTTCATGTGCCGTTATCTCATAAAGCGGTAGAGGAAGCCCGGGAACTGATGCTTTCAACTAGGAACCTGCTCAAACCGGCTAATGGGGAACCGATCATTGCGCCGTCTAAAGATATGGTGTTGGGTGTGTATTTCCTCACCCGCGAAGATGATCGGCCGCATCCAGGAGATGGGCGGGCGTTCTCAACTGGAGATGAGGTGGTAACAGCTTATCACCTGGATCAGGTGAAAATTCCCACTAAAATTAAACTGCTCACAGATACCTGGTATAACGAAGATGGTGAACGGCTGGAGCAGCCGGAAGAACGGGTGATTGAAACCACCGTCGGACGCACCATCTTTAACTTGTCCCTTCCCCCAGAAGTACAGTTTGTCAATTGGCAGCTGGTGAAAGGGGATGTGAAGGACCTGATTACAGAAATTTACGAATATTGCGACAATGAAACTACCACCAATACAGCTGATGAGATCAAGGATTTGGGATTTGAATATGCGACCAAATCCGGCTACTCAATCGCGGTTGCGGATTTGGAGATTCCACCGGAAAAAGAGGGAATTGTTCAGGAAGCTCTGGATAAAGTCCGAGAAGTGGAGCGCAGCTTCCGACGCGGTTTACTTACAGCCCAGGAGCAGGATGACCGGGTAATTGATATCTGGCAAAAAACCACCACCGCCGTCGGTGACGCTGTGAAAGCAAACATGGATCCCCATGGCAACATGGCGGTAATGGCTGTATCCGGCGCAACCAAAGGCGGATTTGGGCCTGTGTCCCAATTGGCAGGTATGCGAGGTTTAATGGCTGACCCTTCCGGTCAGATTATCCCGCTCCCGATCCGTTCCAGCTTCCGGGAAGGGTTAACAGCGCTAGAGTATTTCATTTCTACCCATGGCGCCCGCAAAGGGTTGGCAGACACCGCCCTGCGGACCGCAGATGCCGGTTACCTTACCCGCCGCCTGGTGGATGTTTGCCAGGACGCTATTATCAACGCGCTTGACTGTGAAACCGAGAATGCCATTGTACTGGAACGCTCTGATGATATAGCGGGGCAGACCCTGCAGGAGCGGGTTTTCAGCCGTGTTCTGGCGGATCATGTTGTGGATGAAGAAACTGGAGAAATCCTGGTTGAAAAAGGCACCCTGGTCTCCCGGGAAATTGCTCGGAAAATCCAGGGATCCAACGTGGAAAGTGTTCGGGTATATTCCCCGCTGACTTGCCAACTCGAGTATGGATTATGTGCAAAGTGTTATGGTCTGGATCTGGGACGTGGTGAACCGGTTCGCAAAGGAGCAACAGTTGGTATAGTTGCAGCTCAATCGATTGGTGAGCCTGGAACCCAGCTTACGCTGCGGACTTTCCATACCGGAGGTGTAGCAACGACCAGTGACATTACAACCGGTTTACCCAGAGTTGAAGAACTGTTTGAAGCTCGTAAATCTCCAAAAGGTGAAGCAGTCCTGACTGAAATTGCTGGAAAGGTAAGCATTGAGAAATCGGATCGCTACAGCGACATGAGGGTAGTTCGGGTAACACAAAGCGAAATGGTCAGCGATTCTTATGACCTTGAAAAACACTGGAGAAAGCGAGTTAAAGACGAGGACAAGGTAGAAGAAGGAGATGTGATTGCTTCGTTGGATGCCGATAACCAGCTATTAGCCAGGAATGGGGGACGGGTCCGTATTGAAGGCAGAACCATCATCGTTTCTTACGAAGTCAAAGATGAGAAGTATTATGAAATCCCGAGTAATGCCAGACTGGTGGTAGAAGAAGGTGAGAAAGTGGAACCTGCCCAGCGCCTTACCGAGGGATCTATGAATACTCATGATATTTTGCGCATCAGCGGCCGTCATGCTTGTCAACAGTACATGCTCACGGAAGTTCAGAAGGTTTACCGGTCTCAGGGACAGACTATTCATGATAAACACTTCGAGATTGTGATTGGCAAGATGATGTCCCGGGTGAACGTAACGGACTCCGGCGACTCTGATACCCTGCCGAGGGAATTGAGCAACCGAATTGCTATTATGAAGGAAAATGAAGAATTGCTTCAGGAAGGCAAACGTCCGTTGAAGTACAATGATGAATTGCTGGGTATCACCAAGGCAGCGCTGAATACGGATTCCTTCCTGTCAGCAGCTTCCTTCCAGCACACCATTAAGATTCTTACCCAGGCAGCTGTCAATCGGGACGAAGATCCTTTATTCGGTTTGAAGGAAAACGTGATCATTGGTAAATTGATTCCCGCAGGTACGGGTTTTAGGGGAAGTCCTATGTCTCCCGAATGGTTGCGGCAGGAAGACGAAACAGACCTGGATGCGGTTGAAGTGGAATCAAACCTGGAAGCTGCTGATGAAGTTCAGGATGAAGAATTGCCGGTAGAAGAAGAACCTGCAGCTGCCTGAACTGCCCGAATTAGAAAAAATGATAAGCCAGCGGATAAACTATCCGCTGGCTTTTTTATTTAAGAAGAGGTAAATGGTATCCTTGGAGGATATCATTTGCTGTGGTGAACTCTCCCCTCCTGGTGTAAGTTCAAAGGAGGAAGGGGTTTTCATGTTATAATGCTCAACGGTCAAATTCCCAGAATACTTTTAATGTGGAAAAACTACGGAATACGAAACGTGGAGAAAATACCGCAGACATCGTGTTCCGTGTTGTGTTGTAGTTGGAGGAACTATGGACATTGGTCTTGTTCGACCTATAGATATTGAAGATGAAATGCAGAAGGCTTATCTAGATTATGCGATGAGCGTAATCGTCTCCCGTGCGCTTCCAGATGCCCGGGATGGATTAAAGCCAGTTCATCGCCGGATCCTGTATGCCATGCATGACATGAATATGGGACCAGATGCAACTTATAAGAAATCTGCTCGTATCGTGGGTGAAGTGCTGGGTAAATATCACCCTCATGGTGATATGGCAGTATATGAATCAATGGCTCGCATGGCGCAGGATTTCTCCATGCGTTATCCGCTGGTAGACGGACAGGGTAACTATGGATCTATTGACGGGGATTCCCCGGCAGCTATGCGTTATACAGAAGCCCGGATGGCTTCACCGGCGAGCCTGATGCTCGAAGATCTTGAAAAGGATACGGTAGCTTTCCGGGATAATTTTGACGGCACTCTGCAGGAACCCAGTGTGCTTCCATCCTCTTTCCCAAATTTATTGGTGAATGGCGTTACCGGCATTGCTGTCGGCATGTCCACCAGCATCCCGCCCCACAACCTGGGGGAGGTAGTGAATGCCCTGGATTATATGCTCCAGAACTGGAAATCTATAGATAAGATTACCGTTGAGGAGTTAACTGAATTCATTAAGGGTCCGGATTTCCCTACCGGGGGAGTGATTATCGAAGATCAACGCCGGAGTGGACTTAAAAGCGCCTATGGCGCAGGCCGTGGCAAAGTACGCGTCCGCGCTAAGGCCATCGTGGAAGAAATGTCCCGGGGCCGGCACCGGATAGTGATCACCGAGATTCCATACATGACCAAAAAAGTGACTGTATTGGAACGGATTGCCAAGCTGGTGCGTGATGAGGATCTGGAAGGTATTGCGGATTTGAGAGACGAATCTGACCGCCAGGGTATGCGGATTGTGATCGAGTTGACAAAATCAGCCCAGCCGGAAGAGGTGCTGGAAGCCCTCTTTAAACGAACTACATTGGAGAACACTTTCAGTATCATCATGTTGGCGCTGGTGGATGATGAGCCAAAATTATTGAGCTTGAAGGGCGCTTTGCAGGTGTATATTGATCACAGGTTGAACATCGTCAAACTGAGAAGCCAGCATGATTTGAAAAGAGCCAAAGCCCGGGAACATGTCCTGGAAGGAATTTCGATAGCTCTGGATAACCTGGATGCCGTGATTGATACTAT
Organism: uncultured Anaerolineales bacterium; assembly: GCA_965372765.1. GTDB lineage: Bacteria > Chloroflexota > Anaerolineae > Anaerolineales > UBA11858 > B10-G9. The sequence continues at coordinate 2,127 of CBDVDO010000044.1, read as the reverse complement.
CCGGAAATCTCGTTCAGCACAGACCGCCCGCAATAACCTGATGCGGGAATTTTCACTGACCGAGATTCAAGCTCAGGCCATCCTGGATATGCCGCTGCGGCGTTTGGCAGGGTTAGAGCGGAAAAAAATTGAGGATGAATATAAGGGGGTAAAAAAACAAATCAAAGATCTTTCTGGCTTGATAAAATCTCCTAAAAAGATGCGTGAAGTTGTTGCACATTCCCTGCAGGAAATCAAAGAAAAGTATGCCGATGCCCGAAGGACTCAAATCGCAATGGTGGAAGGAGGAGTAGACGCGGCGCCCATGCAGCTAACTCAGCTCACCCCGTCTGAAAATGTTTGGGTGATGATCAACCGAGATGGGTTGGTTTCCAGAACACCGGGGGATGATCCTCCCCGTCCGAGCGGGTGGGATGTGCCTAAATGGATGGTCAGGGTGAATACCAGGGATACGCTGTATCTGGTTTCAGAGAACGGCGAATCGGCTGCAATCCCTGTCCATACTGTTCCGGAAGTAGAAAAACCTTCTCAGGGCACTCATTTTTCCAAATTAACCCCCTTTAAAGAGGATGTACGGTTGGGTTCCGTTTTTGGAGTCCCTCCCAAAGAAGATCGAGATGAAAGTTGGCATGTGGTCACCATCACTGAGCAGAGCATGTTGAAAAAAAGCGAGATTAGCGAATTGCCTGGTCCTTCAGCGCAGCTCTTTACTCTGGTGAAAGTGAATGACGATGATAGATTGGTATCCATCCGTTTAAGTGATGGTAAAAAAGATATCTTCCTGGCAACCAGCCAAGGCATGGCAATCCGGTTCAGTGAAGAAGATGTGCGTCCAATGGGATTGGTGGCTGCTGGTGTAAACGGCATGAAGCTTGATAAAGAGGATCGAATTGTGGGCATGGAAATGCTGCCAAAGAAAGGGGAGCTCTTTTTCCTGACTGCCTCAGGCAGGGCAAAACGAGTAAAACAAGAAGATTTTCCAATTCAGGGCAGGTATGGCAAAGGTGTGATTGCCTGGAAATTACCAGAAGAAGACTCGCTGGCAGGCATGACAGCTGGTAAGGGAACCATGCGGGTAACCGTGCACCTGAAAGAATTTGCGCCAAGGTCCACCCGATTGGATGATGCTCCCCTTCAAACCCGGGTTGCGCAAAAAGGGAAAGAAGTTGTGGAGATGAGGGAAGAAGACCGGGTGACCCTGCTTACTATCCCCCGGGAAATGGTTCGTCCGGTTTCCGAGAAATAAAAACGAAATCCCTGCGGGTTATTTGGTTACGGTGAATTCTGAGAAGTGATAGGCAATTTTCCCGTCTCTCACACCAATGGTATCACTGCCATTCTGAACATTTCCGACTGATGAATTTGCTGTCCAGCTAATGTGGCGGATATTGCCGGTGCCTGTAAAACTAGCTAAATTAAAAACCGCATCCGGCAAAATGTCGGTGAACAGGGTGGCATACCAGCTTTTAATAGCTTCCTTTCCCTGAGCTGTTCTTTCATTGGTGATATGAACTGCCTTGTCCCTATATAGCGCCTGGACCTTGTCGGGGTTGTGGGAATTTAACTCCTGGATGAGCAGTTCAGCGATGTCGTCCGGTGGCTGGGGAACTTTGTCCCACTCAAAGTCCCTGATGGTTTGCCAAATCTCTGCCGGCAGAGCTCGATGTAGATTGCTCCATTCCCAAAAATTTACCCCGGATAAATTCAGCGACTGGGCTTTTTGCATGAACTCTTCAACTTCAGAGGCTGTGGGGGTCCAACCCCACTCGGTAAAAGCGGCCCCGGTTGGGACAATAGGCGGTGTATAGGTGAGGTTCTGAAATTCGGCTACACTCCGCTTAAGCTGCGCGCCGGGGTTATGGGCCTGCATCCAGTACACCTGGGGCATGTTTAAATCACATTTTTTCAAGAATTCATCCCAGGGAAGTTGGGGATGATAAGAGGGATACCGGTAAGAACTCAGTGCGACGGGAATATCATTAATCTCCGTTCTAAGTTGACTCATAAATGTATTTGCGGAGCTGTATTTTCCTTTATAGTGGCCTTCTGCATCCAATACATATCCATCCACCCCCAGTTCACGGATGCGGCTGATGGCTTTCTGGGCTTCCATCTCCGGTTGGTCTC
>CBDVDO010000043.1:0-9027 GCA_965372765.1 uncultured Anaerolineales bacterium | reverse complement strand
CGTCTCAGCGGTGAGAGAATCATACTTTTTAGGCACAGGTGCCCCGCGAGTATCCGTCTCCACCAGAAAAGGGCGAATAATTATGGCCCCTGTCAGGATAAATATGCCCAATACGATTAAAAAAGAACTCACAGCCATGAACACCACCCGTCTAAAGTTTAGAGATCCAATAAAGGATCAATATATGATTTGATTTCCTCTAGGGATTTAAAGGGACCGATCCGGACATGGACAATGACACCATCCTGATCGATGATAAATGTCTCTGGAACACCCGTGATTCGGAATGCCTGGGAAATTTTTGTTCGCAAATCCGGACCGTTGGGATAGGTGACCTGAAACTCTTCCAGGTAAGCTAACGCTTCAGGTTCGGTATCCACGTAGTCTACCCCCAGGAATAACACATCTCCCCTGGGCTGGTAATACTTGTGAGCAGCTTCCAAATCTACTGCCTCAGGTTTACAGGATTCACACCATGACGCCCAAAAATTCACCACAATTACACTGCCGCGGTAATCAGAAAGCTGGTAGGTTTCACCTGAAAACGAGATCAACTCAAAATCCGGAGCTATTTCTCCCCGGCCGACCTGTCCCTGCTGGGATTGAATTAAACCCACTCCCAAAATCATTAGAAGTAATACCAACCCTCCCCAGAGTAATAATTTTTTCATAATTATCCTTTGGATCTCTTATTTAATTCCTCTTCTACACGGCTAATGTACTCGTCTGGCGCTTTCTTGGGTGTAGCCGCCTGCTTGGCATTCTTCCGGGAACTCACCTCCGAGTCTGCTGTTCGCCAACGTTGAAATGCTCTTGTTATAAGGACAAATCCTCCCACAAAAATCAACAAGGGCACAATATAAACCACCCAATTAAACCCGCTTCTGGGGGGTTCCGCCAGAACCCGGTCGCCGTACTGGTCCACAAAATATGCCTTAATCTGATCTTCTGTCCAGCCTTCACTGAGCTTATCCCGGATAATGCCTCTCCATTGTTCACAGGCAGTAGTGCCGCAGGCATCCAGGGGAATGTTTTCACAGACCGGGCAATAAAGCTGTTTGGCGACTGCATTTACATCATCGTCTGTTGGATATGAACCCTGCGCCATTGCAGAACCCGGAATTAAAGCAGCCAGAATTAGTACTGATGTTAATAACCATAGAAAACGTTTTGTATGATTTATCATCGGGACCTCACTGGAAGCGGTTTGGATTTCTTATCGGGCCAGGTTGCCGCCACAACCCCTACAATGAATACCCAGGCTCCTATCCAGAGCCATTTTACCAGTGGATTGTGATAAACCTTAAACGTCGCACCTTCTGATGAAACCACTTTCCAATCCACCAGGATTACATAAAAATCATCTACAAGTGTGCTGCGTACACCGGGTATGGTCGCAGGTTGGTTAGAATCATAATAAAAATCTCGTCGGGGATACAAGGTATCTATGGTTTGACCATCCTTGTTTACACTGATAATGGCCCGGGCTACATTTCTCCCATCAGTGGTATCAAAGATGTCAAGCTTCTCATACACCATGGTATAGGAACCCAGACTCAGTTCACCCCCTACGGGAATCGTTCCCTGGGTTTCTGTTTGAAAAAATTCAATCCCGATGATCCCCATTGCCATCATGACAACAGCGATATGGATGATCATCGCGCTGAAAGCCCGTCGGTTCCTTTTAAGAACGTGTACCATCGAATCCCACAGGGAATCTTGTCCCTTCTTTCTCCACACTCTGATGCGGCGGAAGAATTCAAAGGCATTTACAGCCAGTACAAACGCCACCAGCCAGAAAGCTACTACTGCGGCCCAGTGGGTCAGCCCTCCATAAAGCGGCAAGGCAATTCCAATTAATGACACGATAAATGGTTTCCAAAGCAAGCGCCCCAGGTGTTTAAAGGAAGCATAACTCCAAACGGCCAGAGGACAGATCACCATTATTAATAACATGCCGCCCAGGATAGGGGCAGCAACTCGTTCATAAAATGGCGGCCCTACTGTAACCTTTTGCCCTGTCACCAGCTCTGAAATTTTAGGGAACATCACCCCCCAGAAGGAGGTAACCAGAATCCCTAATAAGAGCACGGCGCTGATAATGATCAACGCTTCCTTGGAAAAGAATGAAGTCAACACTTGCCGGGATTTGAGGTAACTCCATCGCTTGTTCAGCAACCACAATGAACCAATCAAGTTCAACGCGATAAAGCCTAAGAATATAGGACCGATTGAGCTTTTCGAAAAGGCATGCACCGAAGATAACAATCCGGAGCGAGTTAAGAAAGTTCCAAAGATAACCAGGTTATAAGTCAGGATTATTAAAACCATGGTTAACTGTTTAAACATACCCCTCTTTTCCTGAATCAACACGGTATGTAAAAAAGCCGTTCCGGCCAGCCAGGGCATCAGAGCAGAGATCTCTACCGGATCCCAGCCCCAATATCCCCCCCACCCCAGGACATCATACGCCCAGCGGGCGCCTAAAACCAATCCCAGAGAAAGAAAGAGCCAAGCCCATAATGTCCAGCGTCTAGAGAGCTGAATCCAACGATCATCCGCTCGCCTGGTAATTAAGCTAGCCATAGCATACGCATAGGGAATAATAAAAGCAACAAATCCCAGATACTGCATGGGAGGATGAATGATCATTCCAGGGTGCCGCAGCAGTGGATTTAATCCCCCACCATCTCTGGGAAAGAGCTGGACACCACCGGGAGGCCGAGAAAATGCTGTTGTGACTCCCTCTGGAGTCTGCCAATAACTGATAAATGGATTTTCAAAAAAAGTATTTAACAATACAAAGAATAGCAGGGTTGCTAAACTGATCACTATTACCCAGGGCAGTAAATCCTGATCCCGGTCCCATTTCCGAAGCGTAACAGCAGAAATGAAACCAGCCAGCAGCCAGGACCAGAAAAGCAGCGATCCTGATTGTCCTCCCCAGAGCGCGGTGATCTTCAGGTAATCCGGCATGCTCAAACTGGAGACTTTAGCGACATACACTATTTCAAAGTGATTCGTCAACAGGAGATATACAAGGGATCCAACAGAGATAGTCAGAAGCGGGAATACAAGGGCCATTGCCTGTTTCGCACTGAGAATCCAGACTTTCTTTTTTTTCTTCTCGCCGTAGAATGCTGCACCAATTCCGTATATTGAAACAATCAAGGCTATAAACAAAGATCCAAAACCAATATCAGGTGCCATTAACTATCTCCCTGCCAATAATATTTTTATGGGTATTATTCTGTCTCCATTTGCTCTGGAACAGATCCTTCATATTTTGTGGGACATTTTAACAAAATTTCATCAGCTTCAAATACTCCGGAAGCAAGAACCTCACCAGTAATGATAGCCTGGGCTTCATTTTTAAGAAGGTCTGGTATGGGTCCATAATAAATCACATCCAGCCTGGGTCGATTTGGGTCCATCACAGCATTGTGTAAGGCTCTGGCTAATCCGCCTTCTTCCTCAAGCAGCAGATTATCCCCCGGGACATGAACAATAGTAAATGACAGCTCTAGCGTATCCATATTATATTGAATTGAGTCGCCCAGGACAGCTCCTGACGCGCGAACATTGCGTCCTGTCAATTCTCCTGCCGACTGCTTGGTCAAAATTTCCTCAACTGTTAAAAAGTACTGCACATTGGCGGATAACGAAGAGACAATCAGGTAAATGATTGCCGCAACGATGACCGATCCCCCAATGATAAATTTTAAAGGATTTCCTTTCCTGGGATGAGCTTCGATAGGCTGCAATTCTTCCATTAGTATCTACTCCACTGATTAAATTACCATTAAGACCCAACTGAATAATGTTAACACAGAATCGTATCTACTCTGGGTTAATTTCTGTCCTAATCTTGTGACAAAAGATAAACTGGGATATTACTCAATCGCCTTGCGCAGCTGCTGGGTCAACCCCACAAATTCTGTTGTGAATCGGTCTTCTTCATGACGCGGTCGTTCTAAATCCACTTTCAAGTCCAACCTTAAATTACCTGGCTGGGGGCTAATCGCCAGCACCCGATCTGCCAAAAAGACAGCTTCAGAGATATCATGGGTAATCATAATAACCGTCTTTTTCCTGGCTCTCCAGATTCGCAGCAGCTCAGTTCCCATTTTTTCACGAGTGAGGGCATCCAGCGCTCCAAAGGGTTCGTCCAGAAGCAGCAGTTCAGGATCCTGAACCAGGCTTCTGGCGATCGCCACTCGCTGAAGCATACCTCCAGACAAATCCTGGGGAAGCCAATCTTCAAAGCCTCCCAATCCGACCAGTTCAATTAATTCCCTGGCTTTGATTTCTGCTTCTTTTACCGGAACACTTTTAATCTCCAGCGGGAGAGTTATATTCCGCAGCACTGAGCGCCAGGGCATTAAGTTGGCTTTCTGAAAAACGATACCTACTCCCTCGCGGGGTTGTTTTATTTCGGATCCATCCAGGTACACTGCACCGGTGGTCGGAGCCAGCAGACCAGACAGAATGCGAATCAACGTGCTCTTCCCGCTTCCAGACGGCCCTACAACGCAGATGAACTGTTCCCGTTCAACAGAAAAACTGATCTCATTAATCGCCTGCAGAGACCCTTTTTCATCTGTAAAGGTCATACCAAGTTTTTTTACTTCAAGCAGGGATTGCTGATTATTGACTGAATTCATTTGTGTAGGCATCTTCCAAATTAATCTCTTCTTTCATCAAATTCATCCTCATCAACACTTCTTGCATATTAGTCCAGGCGGCAGGATGGCTGTAACCATAGGGATCAGTCTGATAAAGATCAATTGAGGCTTTCAATATTCCCATCTGGACTTCCTGATCAGCATCTTCCAACCCTTCGACATATTTTTTACTGATTTCGAAGGCCTCTTCAGGATTTTCCACTGTATACTGGATGCCTTTCAGAGCTGCTGAAACCATTCTCCGAACCAGGTCCGGGTTTTCAGCTATGGTAATTTCATTGGTTAACAATCCATTCGATACCAGTTCCAAATAATCAGACACCAGAATCTGATTTAGATCATATCCCTGGGCTTTTAGTTGAACCGGTTCATTAGCTACATAAACTACTACTGCGTCACTTGTGCCAGCAGCCAGGATCTCTACCTGGTTAAATCCAACCGACTCCAAGGTCAAATCACTTTCCTTGAGGTTTCCCTCTCCTAAGAGAGCCCTTAACCCAACATAATTTGCCCCGAACAATCCAGGCAATGCAACTCGTTTTCCTGCTAAATCTTCAGGTTTTTGGATGTTATGTTCAGTCCTGGATATAACTGCAATGGGATATTTTTCATACCAGGCCATGACATACACAACAGGCAATCCCTCTGCACGGGCAATGGGAACCTGTTCTCCGGATACAATTGAAAATTGGAGTTCGTTTGCCCCGACCAGCGCCACGCCATCGGTTTCATAAGCATAGTCAAACTCAAGTTCGATCCCTTCTTCAGCAAAAAATCCCTTTTCCACCGCAGTGTAAAAGGCAGCATACTGCACATTAGGGATATAACCCATCGGCAGGCGAATATGGGTAAGCTCGCTGGATGGTTCCTGAGGTGGGGTTTTCCCACTGCAAGCGGTCAAGAATAAAACAAGGATAGTAAACATCACTCCGATACACCTTTTCATCTCATTTCTCCCAAAAACATATTAATATTCATTATTCTCTTTTTTTCCAGGAAAGCAACCGGCTTTCCAGGAATACAACCGATCCATACAATCCCAGGGCCAGGATAATCAGGGTAAATACTGACACAAATACCAGGGATGTATCATATAATCCTCGACCAACATTCACTAAAAACCCTAAACCTTTGTCAGCTCCCACAAATTCCCCCACAACTGCACCAATAACCGCCAGAGTCGCGCCAATTCTTAATCCACCCAGGAAAACCGGCAGGGCAGCTGGAATTTCGAGCTTGATTATCCGCTGCCAGTGGTTGGCCTGGAGGGACCTCATCAGTTCATATAATTCCACTGGAACAGAACGTATACCCACAATCGTATTCACCAGCACCGGGAAAAAGACAATCAACGCGCTGGTGAGGATCTTGGAGAAGATGCCTGGTCCCAACCAGATTACCAACAAGGGTGCAATCGCTACGATGGGAATTGATTGACTGGCAACAATATAGGGAGATAGCACTCTTTCTACCGTTCGTGATTTCGCCAGGAGATATCCGGTCAGAATAGCCGCGCCCAGACCCAGGGTTAGACCGAGCAAAACTTCCTGGAGGGTCACCAGGGTATGGAATAATAAAGATCCGTCCCGAGCTACAGAAAGGAATTTCTCCCAAACATCAAAGGGGGTAGGGAAAATAAAAGAGGGAATATCGCTATATGTTGTAAGGGCCTGCCAGAGAATTAAACCAACCGCTAAAGAGAGGGTGATAAAACCAACTTTTTTAAGAAATTCAAAAGGATCTTTCATAAAGATTTTAATCCCCTTAACCAAAAAACCGCCGGGCGTGACGGGGCGGCATAATCTGGGAGATGGTCTTCTGAAATCAAAATCCCGAAAGCTTGTTAGCTTTCGGGGCTTTCAGAGTACCATGCAGGTTTAAAACAACCTGTAATACCTTCTCCTATCCGGACTATACCGTCGGCCCCGGAGTTTCACCGGATCCTGCACCATTCCTGACGCTCGCGGGCTTTACCGCCGATTGGGAATTGCTTTCGCTCACCCTGCCCCGAAGGTTTTTATTCGATTTTCCAACCAGAGTATACTACTCTCTCCATCAAGCGTCAACTGACAAGGCTCCCGGAGCTTTAAAAGCTCCGGGAGCCTATAATCAACTCTCTTCTACAATTTCAACCACAAGCGTTGCATTGGTAACCAATGCCGCAATAGCACCGATAGCTGCCAGTTGGGGTGCAAGCAAAGCTCCGATCACTCCAAACGTCAGGGGAATGTCAACCAGGGTGCGGTCAGATTTATCCTTGATGATGATCCGGCGGATATTGCCTTCATGGGCTAGTTCCTTGATCTTATCAACCAGGGCTTCCCCGCTCACTTTAAATTCCTCTCTCCTTACCTGTTCTTCGCTCATTTATTACTCCTGTTTATGTTAGAAAAAGGGTAAAGATTTAACCGCTCTAGAAGTAGTCTAACATAAGAACAAGTCATGCTTAAATTAATCCTTCTAAATACCGTTCCGGACTTCCCCTCATCTAGACGAAATCTCTACCACATGATATACTGCTCTCGATCCCGCAATCATGCGGGACAAATTTTGTATCACACACGTTTCCCGACCCAACGGTGCGTGCCGGAGATCATTCTCTGGTGCCGGAAGGAACGACGGAAACGGAGGCTAAACGCAAGGAGCTGAATATGCCTATTGTATCGATGAAAGAACTATTGGAAAGCGGAGTACATTTCGGTCATCGTACTCAGAAATGGAATCCGTACATGGGGGAATACATTTTTGCTGCCAGGAATGATATTCATATCATTGACCTCCAGCAAACCGTACAGGCTTTGGAAGAAGCCTATGAAGTTGTCCGCGATACCGTCGCCAGTGGAGGATCTGTCCTTTTTGTGGGCACCAAACGCCAGGCGCAGGATATCATAAAAAAGAATGCCGAAAAGGTAGGCATGCCCTACGTAATCGGACGCTGGTTGGGTGGCACACTCACCAACTGGCAAACCATCCGGGAACGGATCCACGAGCTGGAACGCCTGGAAGGCATGCGCGATCGGGGCGAATTTGAAATCAGGACGAAAAAAGAAGCCTTGGGAATGACCAGGGAAATTGAACGTTTGGAAAGCCGCCTGGGCGGCATCCGTGAAATGGATGGGATCCCCAGTCTGTTATTTGCGGTTGATGTTTCCCGGGAGGAAATTCCTGTTCATGAAGCGAACTTATTAAAGATCCCAGTTGTGGCAATGGTTGACACTAACTGCTCTCCGAAACAAATTGACTATGTAATTCCTGCCAACGATGATGCGATCCGGGGCATTCAATTAATTGTCTCGATTATCGCTCAGGCTGTCAGCGAAGGCATTAATATGCGGAAAGACTACGAAGCTGATCTGGAAGCGGCTGATGCCGAAGCCCAGCTGCCGGAACAACTCCGGGACGAGTTGAGCGACGAGGATTTGTTGGGTGCATCCACCCTGGCCAAGATGAAAGGTGATAAAGCGGACGAATCGGATCAGGAAAAAGAAGTAGAGGAAACTGACGATACGCCAGTTGAAGATGGTAAAGAAGAAGAAACTGACGATACGCCAGTTGAAGATGGTAAAGAAGAAGAATCTGATGATGCGCCAGTTGAAGATGGTAAAAAAGAAGAATCTGATGATGCGCCAGTTGAAGATGGTAAAAAAGAAGAATCTGATGATGCGCCAGTTGAAGATAGTAAAGAAGAAGATTCTGAGAAGGCATAAAACCAATGGAAATATCTGTAGAACTAATCAAAAAGTTACGTGACGCGACCGGATCCGGCATTCTGGATGTTAAGGATGCGCTTGAGAACGCAGAAGGCGACTTTGATAAAGCCGTCGATTACCTGAGGCAAAAAGGACTGGCAAAAGCTGCCAAACGATCTGATCGGGATGCTTCTGAAGGTGTAGTTGAGTTGTACTCTCATGGGGATGGTCGGGTAGGCGTGATGGTAGAAATCAATTGTGAGACTGATTTTGTTGCCCGGTCTGAAGAGTTCCAACAATTTGCTCATGAAGTTGCTCTGCAAATTGCCGCAGCAGCTCCCAAGTGGGTCAAGGAAGACCAGATTCCTGATGAAGTGATCGAACACGAAAAAGAAATTGCCCGCGCTCGATATCAGGAGGAAGGAAAGCCGGATAACATCATTGACCGAATCCTGGATGGGATGGTGGAGAAATTCAAAGCAGAAAACTGTCTGTTACTACAGTCATATATCCGCGATGATGATCTCACTATACAGGAGCTCCTGCATGAAAAGATCGCTGCACTCGGCGAAAATATCGTCATCCGCCGTTTTGAGAGGTGGGAACGAGGCGAAAGCATAGAATAAAAATAAAAAGCCAACCAGCAGGTTGGC
>CBDVDO010000042.1:0-9040 GCA_965372765.1 uncultured Anaerolineales bacterium | reverse complement strand
TTTTTACCATTTCCCGTTCCTGTTTCCTGTCTTATGTTTTCTATTGCGGGTAACATTTAATATGCTTCTTGACAACCTCTCTACGCTATCTTTCCCCTAACCCTCAATTTCAATCACTGCACCGACACCCACGCTGATAAAGTTATCTCCAAAGGCTTCCTTAAATTGATTAATCGCCTGGTCTCCCGTGCAGTGGCAGGGAGCGACATAAACCACACCTATGCGCTTAAATTCATCAATGATCTTTTTCACTTCATTGCTGCTGGCATTGCCCAGGTGGAATCCTCCCATCACCAGGTAAATTTGTTCATGAAATTGCCTTTTTGCCGCCAGGACCATTTTCTCCACTCCGGGATGGGCACATCCGGTGATAACCACCAGCCCTTTGGGAGTGTCAATTACCAGTGCTTGTTCAGGAGGTGAACCTTGAATTTCCCCAAGTGTGTAAATTCTTTCCGCGATCAGTTGACCAGGAACCACCTCTATCACTTCCGCCTGTTTGCTGTATTGGTTTTTCAAGGAAGAGTAAAAGGATGGCGGCAGATAGATCTTTGGATCTGCCCCGGCGGAGAGCAAAGACTGCATTCCGGCGGTGTGATCGTAATGTGAATGAGAGAGGACCACGTTTTGTACCTCAACCGGGTTAATCTTCATTTTTGACATATTTTCCAGCAGCATCGATCCAGAGGCGCCGGTATCAAAAAGAACGTTTTGATCTTTATAGGTTACAAACGCCGAGAATCCCCAGGCCGTCTTTAATCCTTTTTTATAGGGGTAATTATCAAAAACAATGGTTATAGTGATCATTTCTACCTTGGCTTCCGTCGGCTGCGGGGTTGGTTCAGGAGTATCCGATGGCGCTAGAGTTGGCTGCGCGGTAGATGTACTTTCCGATACCCCAGCTGAATCCGAATCCTCCTCCTGCAAAGATTCAGTGGCCTTAGATAACGGATTGGCTGAACTAGAGACAGAACCTGTCTTGCAAGCTGACAATCCCAACAGAATCAATAAACCAATTACCATCAGCTTTATTATCAACCGGGAAGAGACTAGACGGGGAGTTAACATAAGTGAAAAAACTAATACCTGACCAGGGTTCACCCTTCATTATACAATCTCAACCGGTATTTTTCAGCTGGGTTTTCTAATTCATTCTCACCCCTACTCCAGTCCTGCAGCTGAACTAACCTTACAGTGCTGTTAATCGATGAAATAATTCCTTTGTTCTGGGTCAGGTTTGTGTATAATTAGGCTACTTTTATTTTAACTGACGTCAACATTATCCATTTCCACATTTATATAAAGATGAAAATAACGACCACAGCCAATCGGCTTCCGGGAAGACGATCGGAATCAATCCTCCCTCAAATTAGATCCTTTTTCACCAGTGGGACAACAGTCCTCGGTGCGAATGCGATGTTCCTGGGAGGTTTTTTAGTTTTCCTTTATTTCAATCACCTGCCGGACCCCGGGACTTTTATAGCTGATCTGCCAGCGTCTGCCACACAGACAGAAACAATCCTTGTCAACTCAACTAACACGCCGTTCCCTTCTTCTCCATTAACGCCAACACCAACTGCATCCCCAACGCCTACATTTACCCCTACTCCTACTTTTACTCCTACCCGTATCCCACCAACAGCACTTCCCGAAAGAAGCAGCATTAAGGGAATCAAGGGATATTCGCAGTCCATGCCCCTTAGTTGTGAATCTCGCTCGGCTGTGGATTGGGCAGCTTATTTCGGCAAGTCTATCAATGAGTACAAATTCTTTAACGGTCTTCCCGTTCATGATAATCCAAACAAAGGATTTGTCGGCAGTGTTTATGGTGGCTGGGGACAAATTCCACCTGCTCCATATGGAGTTCATTCCAAACCAATTGCCCAGAGGTTACGTGAGTATGGCTTAAATGCGCAAGCTGTCCGCGGCATGACCTACAAGGAATTAAAAGCGGAAATTGCAGCCGGCCATCCGGTAATAATCTGGATTGTTGGCCATGTGGGGTTGGGGACACCTATCTCTTATACTGCCTCTGGCGGCGCTGTAACCACTGTTGCCAGGTTTGAGCATACCGTGATTGTGATCGGTTATACAGAAAACAAGGTTACCGTTCTTGACGGATCCAGAGTTTATTCCCGCTATAAAAAAGAGTTTATGAAGTCCTGGGGTGTGCTTGAAAATCAAGCAGTGATCTGGCTCGAATAAATCTATCCCCGATTTAATCCAACTTTTTCAAAATCCAGCAGCCACGCTTTTAGATCTGTATTATCTTTCCCGCCATATCCTGTTAAGCTGCCGTCAGAGCCAATTACCCGGTGGCAGGGAACCACCAGTGGGACCTGGTTTGATTTTTCTGCCTGGCCTACTGCCCGGGAGGCTTTTGGATTTCCAATCGCTGCCGAGATCTGTCCATATGACCTTGTTTCGCCATAAGGGATGGACAGGGTTTCTTGAAGGACATCCTTCTGAAATGATGTATAGCCGGACCAATCAATTGGCAGGGAAAATCCTTTAATCTCATAATTGAGATACGCTCGCAGCTGCTCTATCACTGGTTTCGTTTCCTGATCAGAAAAGAGATACTCCCCCTCACGGTAACTTTCATTCAGGACCAAAAAAACATTTTAGCTTTTCTGGAACAAGCGCAGTCTTCTTAATCCCCTCGCCGCTACCGCAACGCCGATTAAACCTAATTCTTCTGTCTGCAGAGTATTGAGAAATATTGGAGGGTTCACAGGTATTCTCCACTGAAAGTATCCGGGTTTTTCAAGCCCAGTATACCATTCACCCTGCCTTAAGATCGTATATTAAGCGTAGGGAAAGCGTCAGGTTATCGTCAAGCAGTAAATGGACCCAGATGCTACACTAATACTAGAAAAAGAATTTCTCTTCTTCTCCTCCTTAGAGAGAGTCGGGTTATGGCGCACCCGACTCTCGTCAATTAAAGGGGGATTTCTATTTAAACCTCCTTCCTTCAAGATATTTCTCAATCTGTTTTCTCTCCCTTTAGAAACGGGGACCCTTCTGGATAAATTTTTAAGGTTAATCCGCTGATTTTTAACCGGTTTGTGATCGAAAACCAGTTAATCAAGCGTATAATAGAGTTAGTTAATTCAGCCTACTTTAACCGTTCCGCCTATGTCCTTTGCACACCTCCACGTACATACAGAATATTCGATCCTCGACGGCTTTAGCAATATCAAAGCCCTGGTTAAACGGGCCAAAGAACTTGATATGCCTGCCCTGGCAATTACCGATCATGGGACCATGTACGGAGTGGTTGATTTTTATCACGCTGCCAAAGAGGTTGACTTAAAACCCATAATCGGCGTAGAAGGTTATCTCGCGGCCCGGGGGATGAAAGACCGTGACTCGCAGAAGGATAAACGTTCGTCCCACCTCCTGCTTCTGGCTGAGAACCAGACCGGCTATAAGAACCTGTTAAAGATTGCCACCGCCTCCCAATTGGATGGGTTTTATTATCGGCCCCGAATCGACCATGATTTTCTCGCCGCTCACTCAGAAGGATTAATTGCTACCTCCGGCTGTATGGCGGCAGAAATACCCCGGGCGATCAACCAGGGCAATCTTGAACAGGCACATAAAAAGTTGGAATGGTACTACGATGTTTTTGGTCCGGATAATTTTTTCCTGGAACTACAGCAGCATGAAATCCCTGAACTGGAAAAGATAAACAAAGCTCTGATTGAGATGGGCCCCCGCTACAATGCCCATTTCATCGCTACCAACGATGTGCACTATATCAATCCAACCGATGCCGTCCTTCAGGATGTCCTCCTGGCTATTCAGACCGGTAAAATTCTCAGTGATCCTGACCGGATGCGGATGACTGATGAGACGTACTACTTACGAACTCCCGAAGAAATGCGGGCTATCTTTTCGGAGGTTCCAGGAGCCATTGAGAACACTCTGTGGATCGCAGAACGCTGTGATGTTGATTTAGGGTTTAAAGAATACCATCTGCCTAACTTCCCTGTCCCGGATGGAAAAACACCAGATGGTTATCTGAGAGAGATCTGCGAAAAAGGCCTGCTTATTCGCTACCAGGACCGGGCTTCTAACCCAGAAATCCGTGAGCGGCTGGAATATGAGCTGGGAATTATTAAATCGATGGGTTTTGATGCCTATTTCCTGATTGTTTGGGATTTGATCCAATACGCTCAAGAAAAAGGGATCTGGTACAACGCCCGTGGATCTGCAGCCGGCTCCATCGTTTCCTACTGCCTGAAAATCACACCCATTGATCCTCTGGAACATAATTTAATCTTTGAACGCTTTCTAAATCCAGGCCGTATTTCCATGCCGGATATTGACCTTGATTTTCCCGATGATCGGCGGGCAGAGATGATGCATTACTGCGCGGACAAATACGGGCACGATAAAGTGGCTCAGATTATTACCTTTGGAACCATGAAAGCCCGGGCTGCAATCCGTGACGTCGGTCGGGTAATGGATATTCCCCTTCAGGAAGTGGACCGGGTTGCCAAAGCCATCCCCAACCAACCTCCGATGAGCATCGAAGAAGCCCTGGAGGGCTCCCCGGACTTCAGGAAGCTCTATAATGATGCTCCCTATCTTCAAAGTTTGATTGACACAGCCAAAGGAGTGGAAGGGACTGTTCGCAATGCTGGCACTCACGCAGCCGGCGTGGTTGTCACTGACCGTCCCGTAGAGGAATACTCACCGCTTCACAGGCCCACAGGCAATCTGGGCGACAGCCCGATAAACACCGTCACTCAATACGAAATGTCTGTGATTGACAAACTCGGGTTATTGAAAATTGATTTCCTGGGACTCTCCACGCTGACCATTATGGCGCTAGCCAGTGAACTTATTGAGCAGCGCCACGGTGTAAAATTCTCCCTTAGTAATATTCCTGCTGATGATCCAGAGACCTTTGAGTTAATTGGCCGGGGTGAAACTATTGGCCTTTTCCAGGTAGAAAGCTCTGGGATGCGGCGGTACTTAAAAGAAATGAAACCCTCTCGGTTAGAACATGTAATCGCCATGGTCGCTTTGTACCGCCCCGGTCCGATGGATTTTATTCCTGATTATATTGACCGGATGCACAAAAGACAGGAAATCAGCTACCGGCATGATGATTTGATCCCAAT
This sequence comes from uncultured Anaerolineales bacterium, assembly GCA_965372765.1. Classification (GTDB taxonomy): domain Bacteria; phylum Chloroflexota; class Anaerolineae; order Anaerolineales; family UBA11858; genus B10-G9. The sequence continues at coordinate 3,905 of CBDVDO010000042.1, read as the reverse complement.
CTACGAGGAAACCTTTGGAATTCCTGTTTACCAGGAACAGATCATGCACGGCGCGGTCGCAATTGCCGGGTATACGCCATCCGAATCAGACAGTCTGCGGAAAGCTGTTGCGAAAAAGAAAGCAGGCGAACTCAAAAAACACAAGAAGAAATTCGTCAGCGGGGCCATAGCGCGCGGTGTGGATCAAAAAACCGCGGAAGAGATTTTCACTGATTGGGAAAAATTTGCCCGTTATGGTTTTAACAAGGCCCATGCGGCGGATTACGGGTTGATCTCGGTTCAAACCGCCTACTTAAAAACCCATTATCCGGTGGAGTATATGACTGCCGTGCTGACGGTCTACCAAAACAATACCGATAAAGTCACCCTGTATGCCTCAGAAAGCAGACAGATGGGAATCGAGGTATTAGCGCCTAACGTCAACTTCAGCTGCTGGGGGTTCACTATTGAAGACAGTCCCCAAGGAGAATTCTGCATCCGATTTGGATTAGGGGCAATCAAGAATGTTGGTGAAGGCCCGGTGAAAGTGATCGTTCAAGGTCGGGGAGAACAGCCTTTCAAAGACGTGAATGATTTTCTCCGGCGAGTGGATATGAGGAAAGTCGGCAAAAGAGCTCTTGAATCCCTGATTCAAGTTGGCGCTCTGGATGATTTTGGAAACCGACCGGCTTTACTGGAATCCATGGACCGCATTATCGCCATCAGCTCATCCAATTTTCAGGCTGCAGATGCAGGTCAGGTCTCCATGTTTGGAGAAGAAACTGGACTGGTGGAAACCATAAGACTGCCAGAAGCAAAAACGAAAGTCAGCCGCAGAACTCAGTTGGATTGGGAACGGGAGCTGATTGGACTCTACGTCTCTGACCACCCACTGAGCACCGTGATGGACAGCCTGCAGAAGCATGTGTCTCACTTTGCGCAGGACTTGACTGAAGCCAAACACCATGAACGAGTCAGCGTGGCCGGAATAGTCACCAAGATTCGGCAGCATCAGACCAAAAACGGCAAAGCCATGGCGTTCGCAACCATTGAGGATATCCAGGGCTCCATAGACCTCGTGATCTTCCCCAATACCTGGAAAAAATATGCGGAAATTATTCGCTTTGATGAAATTATCTATGTCAAAGGTAAAGCCGATACCAATGGCGGTGACACCAAGGTCCTTGTTGACCAGGTAAGGACCAACATATCCCAGATTGAATCGATTGAAGAACCACCCAGGCCTGCAATCCAACCTCCAATGGAAACGCCCCCGCCTCAAACACCACCAGTATCCCCACCAGTTAATAAACCAACCAAAAATGTTTCTGCGTCGGTAGAGGATAAACCAGAAATCAAAGAGTTCCCTTCCAAGCAAGCTCCGCCGCCACCGGACCCATTTCCTCCCGAGTTGAAAAAGGAACCGGAGGCTGAAAAAGTCCCCGAGAAATCAAAGGCTCCTCCAGAAAAAGAAAAGCCTGCCCCAGAACGGGCTTCGTCTATTATCCTTGAGGAGGATGCCACCTATCTAATCACGGTCATCCTGAAAAACCGGGGAGATGCAATACGGGACAAACTCCGGCTGCGGCAAGTATATGGAACTCTGATTAGTTTCCCTGGAAAAGACCGGTTCGCCTTTCAGATCACAGAAAACGAACGAAGCCATTTGCTTGAGTTCCCCAACGCCTCAACTAACGTGACCAAAGAACTTCTGAATCACCTTCAAGACATGCTTGGCCGGGACAACGTGCAGGTTGAAAAATATCTTTTCTAAGAAATCGCGAGTGATAAAAACAAACCCCTGAAAAAATCTGTTTTCAGGGGTTTTCTCTCTCCAATTAGCAGTTTATTTCAACTTCTGAGGACCAGACTGCGCCAGCACCCGGGCAATCGGACGTAAATCCATCCACCATTGGGATTTTGGCCTGCCGAAATCCCAGTCCTCCAGACGAGTGTAATCCTCCATCCCTGTAAATTGGATCTTTCCCCCCTCTAATCCGATGAATACATTGCGGGGATCTTTTGCTCCAATTTCATTGATGATGAAATCAACACTCTGGACAGCCATCCTCGTTCCCTGGATGCGGTCAAAAGGAGTCGGATTTCCACCCTGCTGCTGGTGACCTAGAATTGCCTGTCGTACATCAAAGAGCTCTTTACCTTCCACCTCAAAGAGACGAACCATAAAATCGGTTGTGTAAACCGGATGAGCTCTCTCGTTGCGAATCATCAACCCCAGCCGTTTTCCCTGGCTGAATCCGGTAACCAGAAGATCAACATCGTTCTGAAGGTCCTGAAGCGATATCCCTTCTTCGTGAATGTATACCCGTTCAGCCCCTGTGGCTAATCCACCCATCAGCGTCAGATATCCGCAGTATCCTCCCATGGTTTCAACCACAAAACAACGGCGGGAAGCCACTGCCGATTGCTTGATCTTGTCCACTGCCTGGATAATGCTGTTTAAAGCTGTATCTGCCCCGATGTTTAACTCAGATCCCGGCCGGTCATTGTCAATAGTGGCGGGCAGACAGACAATGGGAAGCCGGAAGGTTGGAAATTCTTTCTGGCGGCTGAACATTTCATATACGCTGTCATAACCGGATTCTCCTCCCACAACCAGCAGACCGTCAATCCGCCCTTCTTCTAATGTCCTGGCAATGGAATAGTAATCCCCTTCTGACGGAACTGTGCGGTTGGTGCCGATCTCTGCACCGCCCTGGCCAACCCATCCGCTGACATCCATCCAGGAGAGTTCTTTTAGATCTCCTTCAATTAATCCGGGGAATCCGTTATTAATTCCCAACATTGTATGACCCTGGTCAGTTCCCCAGCGGACTGCCGCCCTGACAACAGTATTCATTCCCGGGGCGGGTCCTCCGGAGTGCATCACCGCAATCCGGAAAGGATTTTTTGGTTTTATAGCCGTCTTTGGGCCTGGTTGGTAAAGGGTCTGGAGTATTTTATAAGCGGACTGGAAACCCGAACCGCGCAGTTCCAGCACCTTGTCAAATTGATTTTCACTAGCCAGGCTGGATATTTGCTGAGTAATCTTTACACATTCCATTAATGAAGAACTCACCACACGATTTCCCCGCATACCGATCAGCTGTGGTTCATCCTCGGGTTTTGTTTTCTGGAGTTCGTGCACGGCTGCATGGCCTAAAATTGTTCCCAGGTTGCGGTCAAATGCGGATGGCGAACCTCCTCGCTGGACATGGCCTAAAATAGTAATCCGGGTATCTTCACCAAGTTCTTCTTCCAGCGTTTCTTTAATGTCCTGACTGGTGATTGGGTTTCCTTTTTTATCACAGGCTCCCTCAGCCACTACCACTATGCTGTCCCGGCGGCCAGCCTTGCGGCCAGCGCCGAGCGCTTCACACATTTCTATTTTCCAGGTATCCGGATCGGGGGGAACTTCCGGAATAAAAACCCAATCTGCTCCAGCTGCCAGAGCGCCCATCATCGCCAGGTACCCGCAATTCTTGCCCATCACCTCAACCACAAAACTGCGCTGATGGCTGGAAGCCGTACTGGTGATGGCATCGATTGCTTCAGTGATCCGGTGCAGCGCGGTATCAGCGCCGATGGTCATATCCGTACCATACATGTCGTTATCAATTGAACCAGGTAATCCGACAATCACAAGATTGGGGTATTTTTCCGCACTCTCAGCTGGAATTTCTCCGGATTTGATCAAACCTTTAATCAATTCCGGCCATTCCGTCCGGAATAAGGATGCGCCAGTTAAACTTCCATCTCCTCCGATAATAATCAACCCATCTATTCCGTGGTTCACCAGGTTTTTAGCTGCCTTCAGGCGTCCCTCCCTGGTCTTAAATTCCTGGCAGCGGGCGGTTCCGATCATAGTTCCCCCCCGCTGTAAAATTCCTCCCACGGATTCCCAGGTCATTTCCCTGATCATCCCT
>CBDVDO010000041.1:0-9071 GCA_965372765.1 uncultured Anaerolineales bacterium | reverse complement strand
GAAACGCCCGCCGGCAATCAGGATCTTTTCCACCTTCCATCCCGATCTCATCTCCATAATATATCGCCGGTGCTCCTGGAAACGCCATTTGAAATATAAAGGCCATTTTCAGCTTTCTCTGATCTCCAACCAACTCGGTTTTTATCCTAGCGGTGTCATGCGAACCCAGTGGATTGTACATCGCGTAAAGGTTTTCACGGGGATACCGATTAAGCAGTCCCTTTATTTTTCCAGCAAACTCATCCGTTGTGATGGTCTCCAGCAATAACCCGATGATCCCCTCCCGGACTGGATAGTTCATCAATCCGTCAAAACATGCCGGACCTACCCAGTTTGGATCTCCATCCCATATCTCGCCCACCAGATAGGCATCCTGGTTTTCAGACTTCACAACCTGTCTGAACTCCGCCCAGAACTTTTCGTCGTTGATCTCTGTGGGAACATCTAAGCGCCACCCGTCCGCACCCAGACGGATCCAGTATCTGGCAATATCGAAAATATAATCTCGAACCTGGGGATTATCAGTGTTGAACTTGGGCAGACTTTTAAACTTCCACCAGGCCTTATAATCATCCGCATCGCCGGGAGAATACGCATCCGGGGGAACATTGTTCAAATGAAACCAATCGATATAGGGAGAATGATTCTGATTTTCCAGCACATCATTGAAGGCAAAAAACCCTCGCCCGCAGTGATTAAAAACACCATCAATCACCACCCGGATGTTATTTTTATGCGCCACATCCAATAAGGCCGAAAAGTCTTTAATATCTCCTAATTTATTGTCGATCTTATAATAATCGCTGATATTGTAGCGGTGGTTGGATGTCGCTTGAAAGATAGGGTTAAAATAGATTGCATTGATCCCCAGGTCCAGTAAATAATCCATTTTCTGGATTACACCCCGTAAATCCCCTCCCTGAAAACCCCAGATAGTCGGCGTGGATCCCCAGGCTTGAATGTTAGGGGGATCATTGCCTGGATCGCCATTCGCAAAACGATCAGGGAAAATCTGATAAAAAATTGCGTCCTTAACCCAATATGGAACCGTCATAATATATTTATGTCCTCCACTCACCTATCACTAAGGTGAAATTTTATCACCTGGAGGATTAAAGTCTCTTAACAATTTCTCAAATCCCCCGCAGTAAGATAAGTCTATTTCCTCTTTCTACGTATATTGGGCAAGAACCATCCGTACCTGAGATAGATATTCTCTGCCGAACAAATTTAAATGGTTTAGTAAATGGTAGAGATTATAAATTTTATACCGGATACGGTAACCTGGATCCAGGGGTCTAATTTCGTTATAGGCACTGTAAAACTCAGCCGGATAAGAACCAAAAAGATCGGTCATGGCCAGATCCGCTTCTGCCCACCCATAATAAACTGCAGGGTCGATTATTGCCGGCATCCCCCTTATATCTGCCATCAGATTACCGCTCCACAAATCTCCATGGATCAAGGATGCCGGCTGTTCCGGAATCAGCTCGGGCAGCTTAGCCACCAACACCTCCAAATTCCGGATATCCTGGGCATTTAAAAGGGATTGTTTTTGAGCCATCCGCAATTGAGGTTTTATTCTCCGCTCCCTGAAAAAATCATGTCCGTTTTGCATCCAGGCATTAAGCTGAGGATTGCTGCCAATATAATTGTCTTCTTGGAATCCGAACGACTCGTTCACTTGATTGTGGACCTGTGCCAGCTGTTGTCCGAGCAGCTGCCAATAATCCTGACAGCGGGATTTCGGCTGCAAGTCTTCCAGCAATAAATACTCTGTTCCTACCAGGAATACCTCAGGAACGACCGGACCTCCGTTAACCCTGAGAGCAATTAACCCTTTGGCTTCTTTTTCAAATATGTCAGCTGTCTTTTGATAGTTTTGTTTCAGGAAATAGCGCGCCCCTGAGTCCGTTTGAATCAGAAAGGTCTCGTGGATGCATCCCCCTCCCACGGGTTCTGCTTTGGTGATATTTCCGCGATCGTGATCCTGGAGCCAGGCTTTGATATCAGGGTGAATACTGCCCACCTTCCAGCTCCTCCAGCAATCCTTCACAGGATCTCTTTACTATCTCAAAAGTGGAAATAAAACCATCTGGTCCCCCATAATAGGGGTCAGGAACATCCAGTTTTGGTCCTCCCTGGGGATCAAATTCCCTCATCAGTCTGATTTTATTATCCTGTTCGGTCGTAGTGGTCCAGCTCTGGAGGGATTGCCTGTTGGCTTTATCCATGGCGATAATCAGGTCAAATCGGGAAAAATCATCCCGTTTAAACTGTTTGGCGCTGCCTGAATACACCAAACCCCGTTCCGCAGCAACTTGACGCATCCGCCTATCCGGCCTCTCACCTGTATGGTAGGCAATTGTCCCGGCGGAATCAACCATATATTTTTCAACCACCCCTTTTGCATCAGCTAGCTGTAAAAATATATGTTCCGCCAGAGGGCTGCGGATAATATTACCCTGACATACAAAACAAATTCTCATGGTTTATCTCCTGACACTATATCCTACCATCTCAACAGGTCATAGTCACTCGCTCTAGGGAAATCCATGGTAAATCCAAACAAAAATCAGCAATAACCTCGGGTTTAGTGAGAAATCGAGGTCTGGTAAAGCTTCAAACGGTTGGAATTGGCTGATCAGCCAATTCCATAGCCTAATTGGCATAATCGTGTATAATAGGATTAGTTCAGGAAAGGCACTTGCTTTCTCTGGAAGAACTTAGAAATCGAAGAAGTAACTCAGGTTCTGATAGAAATATCAGGATAAACATTGGGGCTAGAATATACCGGTAATCCTCCTGGAGGAAATCGGTCAGGGTAAGTATTAACTGCCAGCCCCCCAATAATTGGGTCGCTCAAAAGAAGAAAATTCAGCGGCCGCGGCATTTATAAAACGATCTACCATCACAAAGTGGTATTAAAGCAGTACTCACATTGGCATAACGAACGGATACCAAGTGGAATAAATCCAACGCTAGGTAGTAGTAAGTTACGTACCATTTCATCCCTGAAGTCCTAGCGCACCACGATTTAGTGTATGGGATCATGAAGTCTATTTAAACAGCCGTGGCCGATTAAGGCGCCATCACGGCTGTTTTATGTTAACTGTAACCAAACTGGAACCCCAGAAGAAAAACCCGCAGCGGTTGAATGTTTATCTAAATGGTGATTTTGCATTTGGTATTTCCCGGGCGATAGCTCCCTGGCTGAAGGAGGGAAACGAACTCAGCCAGCAGAAAATCACTGATCTGCAAACTAAAGACGAGATTGAGCAGGCCTATCAGAGGGCACTAAATTTCCTCAGTTATCGGGTCCGCTCTGAGCAGGAAATCCGCCTTAATCTGCAAAAGCACCAGATTCCGGAAATAATCATCGATCCTGTCCTGGAAAAGCTGCGGGAAGGATCTCTCATTGATGACCGGAAATTTGCACAGCAATGGATTGAAAACCGAAACACGTTCCACCCTCGTGGTAAAAGAGCTCTCTCATCAGAACTGTACCGGAAAGGAATCTCAAACCAAATCATCGAAGAAACTCTTCAGGATATCAATGAAGAGGAGCTCGCATTTAAATTCGCCCGGAAAAAAGTGGGCAAATTTAGGACCCTGGATAAATCCGCCTTTCAGGAAAAAATGTATGGCTATTTATCCCGGCGGGGTTTTAATTACAGTTTATGCAAAGAAGTAGTCACAAGCCTGTGGGTTGAGTTGGAAAAGGAATCATAATTTATTAATCATTGACAAATCACTATCTGATCGAAACACAGATCAATAAAAAGGGGCTTTACCATGAATGGAAATTTAATCCTTATAAGTTTTGTCGCCCTGGTATTAGGGGCAGTGATCGGGTTCTTTGTTAAGAATTATCAAATCGTACAAGAAACTGATAAGAAACAGAATAAAGCATCTAAAGTTCTCAGTGATGCGGAACGGAAATCAACTGAGTTAGTGAAGGAATCCCAGGACCGGGCAATCGAAATCACCCAGGCAGCAGAAAAAGATGCCCATGCCCGCAGGACAGAAATCACTCGCGTTGAAGAAAGGCTGCAAAGCCGGAGTGATCAACTCGACCGCCGGGCAGAAAAGATTGAAGACCGGGAGCATGCTATCAGTCAGCGGCAGAGCGCCCTCGATAAAAAAGGCAATAAAGTTGAGGAGATGTATAACAAGGTTTCCCAAGAACTTGAACGGGTAAGTCAAATGACCCAGGCGGAAGCAAAAGAAATCCTGTTAGAGCAGGTTGAACAGGAATCCAGAAATGATATGTCCCGGATTGTGCGCGAAATTGAAGCCGAAGCCCGGGAGCAAGGTGAACGCAAGGCAAGGAAATTGATCGCTGACGCAATCCAGCGTGTCGCCTCAGATCATGTAGATGAAGTCACTTCTTCAACTGTTCCGCTGCCTTCAGATGATATGAAAGGGCGGATCATTGGCCGCAACGGCCGCAATATCAGGGCTTTTGAAAAAGCCGCCGGAGTGGATGTAATTGTAGATGACACACCGGAAGCGGTAACCATTTCCTGTTTTGATTCCGTCCGGCGGGAAGTTGCCAAACAAGCCATGAAGAAACTGGTGCTTGACGGTAGAATTCATCCTGCACACATTGAAAAAATCATAGAAAAAGAACAAGAAAATATTGAAAAAGTCATCATGGAAGCAGGGGAACAGGCAGCTTATGAAGCCGGGGTTCCGGGTTTGCATACTGACATCCTAAAAACCCTGGGACGTTTAAAATTCCGGACCTCTTACGGTCAGAATCAGCTTGCCCATGCTGTTGAGTCTGCCCAGTTAGCTTCAGTTCTCGCTTCGGAGATGGGCGCTAATGTTGAAATCTCCAAAGCCGGTGGGTTGCTGCATGATCTCGGAAAAGCGATGGACCATAACGTGGAAGGCACCCACGCCCAGATCGGGGCTGAATTTGCCGCCAGGCATGGTGTCCCACCCAAAATCGTGAATGCCATCGCCTCCCACCACCATGAAGTTGAACAGGAAACAATTGAGGCTGTCATCGTAGAAGCCGCAGATGCCATCTCTGGTGCTCGTCCCGGAGCCCGGAGAGAAAGCCTGGAACAATACCTCAAGCGGGTACGGGCTCTGGAAGATGTCGCCAACTCCTATGATGGGGTGGAAAGCTGCTACGCCCTGCAAGCAGGCCGCGAAGTCCGAATCTTTGTCCGCCCCAAACAGGTTGACGATCTGGCTGCTTCCCGCCTTGCCAGGGATATCTCCAAAACCATAGAAGAAACCATGCAGTACCCGGGGAAGATCAAGGTCACTGTTATTCGAGAAACCCGGTCAGTGGATTACGCAAAATAGTTATTCTCGTTATAAAACATAAAGACTCCCGGAGCATTGAAAGCTTCGGGAGTCTTTTAATTAAGCAAAGGGGCAGTCTAAAAAAGCTGTCCCTTTTGTGTCATGAGGGCGACTCATCGCTCTTCGTCACTTCCTTTGGTCGCAGGACAGGCGGAATGACAAAAGCGTAGGGGCGACCCGGCGGGTCGCCCTATTGTTTTAGTTGAATGTGTCCTTGCGAAAAACTCCTGGCCGGATGCTTTGTAAGAACTCGTATCGAAGGGTGGCTTGTATAGTTTAATTGGTCATTGCGAGACAGCCAAAGGCTGTCGCGGCAATCTCACCCGGCGATTAAAATCGCGGGCTATGTAACCTAAGTTCCACTGAAGTGGGACTTCTTCCCCATTTGTGATCCTGAACCCTTCTATTTCGCTCCGCTCCACTCAGGACAGGCTTGACGAAGGGCTCAGGACAAGCTTAGCGAAGCGCTCGGGGTCCTTCAAAGGATCCGGTTCTTTTGGAAGAACCGGATCCTAATAATCATTTAAGAAAAGGATTCTCCCGGCGTTCTTCACCTACCGTTGTCTCCGGCCCATGACCGGAATAGATCCTGGTTTCATCAGGCAAAGGCAGCACATATCTCTGAATGGATTCCATCAATGTAGAAAAACTTCCGCCCAATAGATCCGTCCGCCCTATTCCCTGCTTAAAGATCAGGTCGCCGCTGAATAAAATCCCTTCACTCGCACAATGAAAAATCACGTGCCCCGAGGAATGCCCCGGAGTGTGATGGACTTGAAATTCATACTTCCCCACAGATAACAGCTCCCCTTCCTGGAACTCATGTGTTGGTTTTGGCGCTGATTTCAGAGGGACACCAAACAGGATCGCACCCCCTTTGATTTTCCACAGGTTCATATCCCGGGGATGAAGTCCAACGAAAAAATCCTCCTCTGCGGGTAAATCCAGCCCGGTGAGTAAATCTGCCAGGCCGCCAAAATGGTCAAAATGGGCATGAGTTAACCAGACACTCTGGATCTCCCAGCCTAATTGACGGATTTTTTCAGCCAAAACAGCTCCATCCCAGGCAGGATCAATGACCACTGCCTTATTACTCTCCAGGTCTGCTACAAGATAGGTGTTTGTCGCTACCGGTCCTAAAACAAGTTTTTCGATTTCAAGCATAATTGGTTTTTCCCTGGTTGGTAAACTGTTTTCCAATTGGCATTTATTATAGTCCAGAACTGCCTAAAATCACTGGGGTAACCCGGAAACCCATGTTAAACTTATATCAATCTCACCGCTATCCCTTCAGGAGGCAATTAATGTCAACATATCTTCCGGAACCATTCCGGATCAAAGTGGTTGAACCCATTCATCTCATTCAGGAGGCTGAAAGAGAAAAAGCTCTCCAAAGAGCCGGGTACAACATCTTCGGATTAAAATCCGATGAAGTCTTTATTGATTTGTTAACCGACTCCGGAACTGGCGCGATGAGCCAGGAGCAATGGGGCGCGATGATGATTGGGGATGAATCTTACGCCGGCGCCCGGTCTCACCAAAGGCTTTCAGCAGCCATGGAAAAGATCTTTGGATTTCGCCATTTTGTACCCACCCACCAGGGAAGAGCTGCTGAAAATATCCTCTGCGCAGTGACTCTCAAAGAGGGGCAATACGTTCCCTCAAACATGCATTTTGATACCACAGAAGCGAATATCAGAGCCAGGGGTGGCAGACCGACAAACCTTGTCATCAAAGAGGCTTTTAATGACAAATCCGATCATCCATTTAAAGGCAATATGGACCTGAAGAAATTAGAAGATTTTATCCAGCAAATTGGCCCGGAGAATATCCCCCTGGGCATGATTACCATTACCAACAATGCCGGTGGTGGACAGCCGGTTTCTTTGGAAAATCTGCGGGCTGTTTCAAAGATCTATCGCTCTCATCAGATTCCCTTTTTTATTGATGCCTGCCGTTTCGCTGAAAATTCCTATTTCATCAAATTACGCGAACCTGGTTGCGAAAATAAAAGCACTCTGGAAATTGCCCGGGAGATCTTTTCCCTCGCAGATGGGGCAACAATGAGTGCAAAAAAAGACGCCATTGTAAATATTGGCGGTTTTCTGGCTGTGAATGATTCTGCGCTTTTTGAAAAGATCTGTAACGAGCTGATTTTACGGGAAGGCTTTATCACCTATGGAGGATTAGCAGGGCGGGATCTGGATGCAATTGCTGTTGGATTAATGGAGGGTTTAGAAGAGGAATACCTGGCTTACCGATTGGGACAAACCGCATATTTATTAGATGGGCTGAAGAAACTTGGCATCCCGGTAATCGAACCGGCAGGTGGGCATGCGGTCTATATAAATGCAGGAAAAATGCTTCCCCATATTCCTCAAAGGGAATTCCCCGGTCAAGCTCTAGCCGTGGAGATGTATCGGGCAGGTGGAATCAGGGCAGTTGAGATGGGTTCAGTTGCTTTTGCCTACCCAGATCCAGACAGTGGGGAAATGCATTTTCCAGAAATGGAATTGGTCCGCATGGCACTCCCCCGACGGACCTATACACAAAGTCATCTAGACTATGTAATTAATGTGTTAAAGAATATAGCTGCCAGAAAGGAAAGCTTATCCGGTTACCGGATTATCAAAGAGCCAAAATTGATGCGACACTTTACCGCTACCTTTGAAAGAGTAAAATAAATAATCTAATCAGGATGCCTCACCCACCAGATGAAAAATCATCCATCTGGTGGGTTTCATTTAACCGAATTTTCAATCCAGCGCTTCAATATTTACCAAAACTTTCCGCCGGGGTGTAAAATATACCCGATATTTTCTTCCCCATTCAAATGCCTGGAATGCCTTTCTGGTTACTTTAAAACGCTGTCCGGCGATCACATAATACATTTTGGTTGTTTTACTCCCGTCATCATCTGTTGATGTTGTAACCTTTCCCACGCCCACACCTTCCAGAACGTGAACTGTTCTGCTGAGAAAATCCAGAGCCGTGATGATGAAAAAATACAAACCCAGGACCGTGGTCAGGAGCATGATTCCTCCAAATATAAGCAGTCCTTGAGGCATTGTGCTGATAACTTCACTCAGCGGCAAGTTCAACGTGGTGAGCTGCTTAATAAATCCCTGGTTGTTTAAGTGATACCCCAGGAATCCTCCCGGCACAAGTATAAATATCAGAGAGGTAAATAGATAGGAAAACAATAAAGAGAGCTGTCCCGGAACCAGCTCGCCCCGCGAATTTTCCAGCAGATAACTTATATCAAATCCATTTGCTTCTGCAAGGACTTCGGTTAATTCAGCCGGGGATTTACCCTGATCTGGATCTTCTGTTCGATAGGCATTAGAACTTTGAGAAAACACTTTCCACCTCCAGTGATTTGACATTTTTCCAAGGAATTTTTCTGCAATTACCAACAGCTTCTCTTATTTATTATAGCAATGGTTTTATCAATAGGTAAAGGAAACCCAGCAGAATTACTTTATCAAACCTCATAAATACAAAAAAACCGCCTGATGGCGGTTTTTTTAGTGCGCTGAGCGGGAATCGAACCCGCACGCCCTAGGGGCATATGGCCCTCAACCATACCTGTCTGCCAATTCCAGCACCAGCGCTGGTTTATTACCTCCCCAACAGGCAGGGGTTTTCTCTGCTGGGTGGCAGTGGTATTATAATCTTCCAGAGAGCATTGTCAAGATTAATAAACACAAACAAAGGAGAACAACCATGTCCATAGTCCTCGATGCCAT
>CBDVDO010000040.1:0-9326 GCA_965372765.1 uncultured Anaerolineales bacterium | reverse complement strand
ATTATGACCCCAACAATAACCCAGTGATGCCAAAACAGAATCAGCAAGATCAAGGGTACCGCCACCGCAAATCTTCCTCTCCATAACCCTCTTTGATTCTCTCTGCTGAAAAAAGTTCCTAAAAAAATTTAGCTGAAATCAGCGCTTATCTTGTCTGGAAAGAAACGCTTTTACAACCGCGTTAAACTCCCCCGGTTTTTCTGCAGGAAGCGCATGCCGGGCATCTTCAATCACCCACAATTCCGCGCCCGGGATACGCCGCACATAGATTTCCTTTTCCTCTGTTGGAAAATAATCTCCGTCCGCCCCGATCACATAAGTTGGACATCTAATCTCCCCCAGCCGATCTACTACACTCCAGCCGATAACCGCTTTCATGGCTTCCAGGTAGGCGGTTTTGTCAATTTCTGCCCAGCGCTCAATAAAGATTTCCCGCAATTCTGCCTGTTCAGGCAAAGGAAAAAACTGGTTTCCCAGCACTTCCCCCATCTTCCGCAAACCCATCAATCTCACAATCAATAACCTCCGCCAGATTCGCAGCCGTTCTTTCAGCGTGCGGGGAATCAACTCCGGGGTGCTGTTCACTATTATCAGGCTCTTTACCACTTCGGGATGGCTTATCCCCAACTGAAGAGCGATCATGCCTCCCAGGGAGATACCGAGGATGTGGACGGGGCTGATCCCCAACCCACCCAGCAATTTTACCGTATCTTCAGCAAAGAGGGGAATGCTGTATGGTCCGGGTGGTTTACCCGATTTGCCATGACCCCGCAAATCAATGGTAATCACCTTATAATTCTGGGTAAAAAAATCGATCTGCATTTCCCAATCCCGGCTGCTGGATCCCAACCCGTGGATGAACAGCAAGGGCTCACCCTCGCCGAATACCTCATAATAGAGATCTATATCACTCACCTGAATAGTTGGCATCTTAAGAATCTATTCTCCCTTCACTGTAAGCGGCCCAATCCAGAGTTTATTCAGTATGTTTTTTAGCATACCATACGAATTGGGACAAAATGATGATTTGGGACAGCAGAACGAGCCAAAATCCTATCGCAACAAAACGCCACTCAAGACGGCATTCATCCACTCTGGCAGCGTTCCAAACTCAAGCCAGGTTTGCTCCCGTAATACCCTGGGGCTGACATAATCCTGAAAGATATCATGCAGTGCCAGGTAAGAACCAGCTAATAAAACAATAGTAATGATTGCCATGATTAAAGTTAATAAATTGAGAGGTTTTTGTCTCTCCATATTAGACTCCTTGATATTAGTATAGCCTCGTTTTTGCTTGACTGGGGAGGGAGACGAAGTGACCAGGAGAAAAGGAGAGGGGATAATCAACTGGCAAGCTTGATTCATCCACGGGAAAACTGATTACAAATTACTGAATACTGTTTACTGTTTTTCTGACACAAAACTGCCACAAAACTATGTTATGCTGAAGTCATGTCCATCCGCATCCTGGTAGTAGACGACGAAACCGCAGTGACCGATCTGATCGGGTACAACCTTCAAAAAGCCCACTACGAAGTGCTGACCGCTCATGACGGGGAAACTGCGCTGCAAATAGCTCACGAATCGGCACCTGACTTGATCCTGCTGGACCTGATGCTTCCAAAAGTGGACGGGCTGGATGTCTGCCGAGAGCTGCGTAAAACCAGTGCTGTGCCAATCATTATGATCACTGCCCGGGGAGAAGAAACCGACCGGGTGATTGGCCTGGAGTTGGGCGCGGATGATTACCTTTGCAAACCTTTCAGTATGCGGGAGTTGCTGGCTCGCATTAAAGCAGTGCTGCGGAGAAACAAACCCTCCAGCGGCGATGTTGACGAATCTGCCATCCTGACCGGGCCATCTGGACTTCGCCTGGATGAAGATGCCCGCACTGTCTCCATCGGGGACAATCTCCTCAACCTGACCCGCCTGGAATTTGACCTGATGCAGTACCTGGCTCTGAATGCCGGACGAGTACTATCCCGCGAACAATTATTGAGTCAAGCCTGGGGTTACGATTTTGTGGGAGGAACGCGCGCAGTCGACAGCGCGGTCAAACGTTTGCGGAGAAAAATCCGGGTTTATCTCCCCGGGTCTGAATTAATTGAAACAGTTCGGGGTATTGGCTACCGGTTAAAAAAATAGCTTTATGCGCACACCCATTAGACTTCGCCTTTCCTTAAGTCATTTTCTGGTCCTGTTGATCGGCATGGTCCTTGCCGGCACCATGGCCTGGTTGGCTGTGGAAGGGGTGTACCTTGCTACCCAGCGGGAAAATCTTCTCGCTCAAGCCAGGCTGACAGCAGCCGCGATAGGGGGCACGGCCATTTCGTTCGATTCCCCCGAATTCTATTCACAAACAACTAACGTGAATCCAGGAATTCATACCCGCTTGTTGGACGAAGGAGGCGCGGTGGTAATTGGTGTGCCACTGCCAGCCGGTGAAGATCCTGTACAGGTCCCACCTTCAGAGGACGCTGGATATGTGCCCGCTGAAGAACTGCTCCTGCGCCCCGAAATTCAGTCCGCCCTGTCTGGCCTGCCAGATACCGCTGTGCGGAAGGTCCCGTCTGCCGGGGATCGACGGGTTTTATACGCTGCAGCGCCGGTTTTTGGAGAGGATGGCAAAGTCATCAGCCTGGTTTATCTATCTACACCTCTTCCTCCTAGCGGGTTACCAGAGGAACTCATTTACCAACTGGTTGGGGCCGTGCTGGCTGCTGGAATTTTGGCCAGCATCGCAGGAATTTTCCTGGCTCGCGGCATCGCCCGCCCCCTGGAAAACCTTGATCAGGCCGCGACGGCGGTATCCGCTGGAGATCTGACTCAACAGGTTCCTGCCGGTGGCAGCATCAGCGAACTTCAGAATCTGGGGCAAACATTTAACCAGATGACTGACAATCTACGCCAAAGCGACCAGGCCAAAAGCACCTTTATTGCTGATGTCACCCACGAGCTGCGCACCCCATTGACGGTCATCAAAGGCACCGTGGAAACACTGGAAGACGGCGCGCTGGATGATCTGTCCGGCCGTGGGCGGCTGCTTGATTCCATGGGCAGGGAAACCAATCGCATGATCCGGCTGGTGAATGATTTATTGGTTTTAACCCGGGCTGATGCCAGCGCCCTGAAACTTTATCTTCAACCTCTGGATTTGGACAAACTGGTCCGGGCCCGAAAAAAATTCCTGGAGCCAATTGCTTCCATCCGAAAGATAACTATGGAAGTAATTGGCATAGAATCTGGGAGCAAGACCGGGTTCTGGGTTCTGGGTGATGCCGACCGCCTGGCCCAGGTAGTGGGCAACCTGCTTGATAACGCCATCCGCCATGCGCCGCGAGGTTCAGTGGTTTCAATTACTCTTGAACATCTGGGAGAAGAAATATCCTGCGCAGTCAGTGATAATGGCCCCGGAATAGCGGACCATCATTTGCCGTATATCTTTGAGCGCTTTTACCGCGTGGAAGCGTCCCGGGACCGGGGTAGCGGCGGATCTGGACTTGGACTGGCTATCGCCCGATCTTTAATTCTGGCTCAAGGGGGAAACATTCAAGCTGAGAGCAAGGAAGGGCAAGGAACCAGGATCTCTTTCCGGCTCCCTGCCGGGGAAAACTGCCACCTAACTGACTGATTTCTGACACACTCCTGACCAGGCAAATCGTTATGATGGGAGAAATCAACTTTTTACCTGGAGGAAATTCCCATGAAAACGCTTTCTATCGTACTCAACACAATCCTGATTTGTGTCCTGGTTTCTATCCTGGCAACTGTGGGTCTGCCTAATAATGATGTTATGGCCGCCGAAGAGAACCAGGCTCCCGCCGCCGAGTCAACCACTACCTGTGACAGCAGCCGGACGGTTCATGTTAGCGGTACTGCTGTGGTCAATGTCACCCCGGATCGGGTTCTGATCCAGCTGGGGGTGCAGTCCAACGGAAGGACCCCACAATTGACGGAAGCAATCAACAGCGCCACAATATACCGGGTGATCCAGGCTATCAAGAAACTCGATATTGAGGAAAAGGACATTGTTACCGACCGCTATGTGATCAATCCTATTTACGATGATTATGATTCCCTGACAATAGAAGGCTACCGAATTTACAACATGGTGGCAATCACTCTGCGCGACATCAACAAAGTGAATGATGTGCTTATCGCCGCCCTCAGCGCCGGGGCTAACCAGGTGGTAAATGTGGAGTTTTATCTCAGTGATCTGCGCAAATATCGGGATCAAGCCCGGGAACTAGCTGTGATCGCTGCTGGTGAAAAAGCCAGCGACCTGGCAGAGGCAGCAGGAGCTGAGGCCGGCTGCGTGCTGAGCATCAACGAAAATACCTGGTCCTATTTCAGCGGCGGATATTGGGGCCGGAATAACAATCTCTGGACCCAGAACACTGTTCAGAATATCCCATCATCTGGCGGCTCTGGGGATTCGTCAGAATTCGGTCCGGTAAACCTGGGAATGATCTCGGTCCGGGCGGAAGTCAAAATCAGCTACAGTTTGTATTAATGGCTCTCAGTGGAAACGACAAATCCCCGGCCAAGTGCCGGGGATTTGTCGTTTCCCAATCACTTCAGGCTTGTCATAGCAAAACAGGAAGAAACCATACTGAATGCAGTTTCGTTTTGCTTGACAAGTGGTCTGCTATCGATTAATATCAAGCCCGTTTTACTAATTCCTCAGCAGTCGTTGCCACTGCCCCAATTAAGAGCTACTTGATTCCCCTGGTAACTTATTGACTTCTGAATACAAGGATTGTTTTTTATGAGCTTCAATCAGTTCAATCTTGATTCACGTTTAAATACAGCGATTAAACGGGCAGGTTTTTACAAACCAACCCCGATCCAGACATCAGCCATTCCAATTGCTCTGGCCGGTCATGACCTGATAGGCACTGCCCAAACGGGTACAGGAAAGACAGCGGCTTTTGTTTTACCCATTCTGCACAAATTGCTCAATAACCCGGGAAAACGAACGCAGGCTTTGATCATTACGCCAACCCGTGAGTTGGCTGAACAAATTCACCAGACCATTGGAATTTTTAGTAGTGGGACAAGCATCAGCAGCGTTGCCATTTACGGCGGTGTTGGAGCAGCTCCCCAAATTAAGGCATTACACCGCGGAGTAGAAATTATTGTGGCATGCCCGGGGCGCCTGCTGGATCATATTCAAAATAAACACGCCAAACTTGGGACCGTAGAAGTGTTGGTGCTGGATGAGGCTGACCGGATGCTGGACATGGGATTTTTACCTGATATTAAACGGATTCTCCGGCATGTGCCAAAAAAGCGGCAAACCATGCTGTATTCCGCAACTTTTCCCAAAGAGATTGAACAACTGGCATCCCAGACCCTGCACAAACCTAAGAGGGTTGCCATTGGGCTTGTCCGTCCTGCTTATACTGTTGACCACACTCTTTTTCCAGTCCCTCAGCATTTAAAAAGCAGACTTTTGATTAAATTACTCGATCAGACAGAAACAAAATCAATATTAATTTTCACCCGCACGAAACACCGAGCCCAGAATTTGGCTAAAAAAATTAAGCGGACCAAATATAAAGTGACCAGTTTGCATGGTGACCGCACTCAGGGTCAACGTAGGGCGGCCCTTAATGGATTTAAACAAGGTCGATACCAGATTATGGTGGCAACTGATATTGCTGCACGTGGTCTGGATATTGATGGGATTTCACATGTGATCAATTACGATATGCCAGGTACTGCCGATGCTTATATTCACCGGATCGGGCGTACCGGAAGAGCCCAGCGAACGGGGGAGGCTTTTACTTTTGTGACACCGGATGATCAAGCCTTAGTACAAAAAATAGAAAAGATCATGAAGCAAAAACTGCCGAAGAAAACACTGTCGGATTTTGACTACGTGGTTCCTAAACCCAAAAATCAACAACGGACTCAAAATCGCCGACCGCGGCCTTCCTCATCCCGAAGATATAACAGGTAAAGCGGGTTTTATATATTCTTGGGGTTGCTCAACCACCGCTGCAATACAGTTCCTTCAGCCAGAAGATAAACACCCTTTAAAATATTGCGCCCACTGGCAACCCAGGTAATTTGCTTGAAATTGACCCGGTTAACCTGAAGTAAATATCTGTTCTGGCATAGAGGTCTCAATGAAAACCAACGGGCTGCACCAAAAGTAATTGGTACAGCCCGTTTTTTGTCAATTTTTCATATCTTTTAGTTCTCAGCATTACCTCCGGTGAGAACTATAGGAGCAGGGATAAACCTCTCCTACTCATAAACCGTAACAGTAAAGAACCCGTTCAGTGTATCTGCTTTCTCTAATACAAATTTCGCTCTGTCATTCCAGTATTCGTAATAGTCAGCAGCTTCTTCAGGAGTAGCTTCACCTGCGGCCAACTTCTTTCCCATGGAAATACGTCCGGGGGTTGGAATAGGAGTAATTACAACAAGATTAAATTTTACGCCTACTTTTACGCCAGTATCAAGACGAGTGAAAATCCATTCCCTGGCTGGCGGCATCTGGCCTGTTGGCTCTTCTGAGTAGACCATTTTGTTTTGACGGACAAAGACATCATCTGTTTTCCCAAACTCTGCGCCAATAAAACCTGTGTGGGGAGAAGCACCGGTAATAAAGGTGATGATCTCACCAAACACACCGACAAACCATTCATCCTCAGCGCCAGGGGCTTCGACAGCGATTTGACCTCGCACTGGAATTTCTCCGTCAGGATAAAGAACTTCTAGAGCTTTGCGGGCAATGGTCCAGGCTCCTGTTGTAGCGCCACAGGAGTGGCCTGCCAGCCTGACTGCTTCCTCGTAATAATAAGGAACTGGTTCTTGCGACTGCCCAAAGATCCCAAAATATGGCTCTTTCATCATGATCGGGGGGACTTCAGTAATATAGTCTTGATCCCAGGCAAATCCTTCAGCCATTTCAGCTGTGTTTACTTCTGCAATAGCTTCTCCTGTTGTTATTGGGGCTTCTTGATAAATTGTCATTTGGAAGAAACCATCAAGGGAATCCGCATTTTCAAACACAAATTTCGCTCGGTCATTCCAGTACACATAGTAATCGGCAGCCTCTTCAGGAGTAGCTTCACCTGCGGCCATCTTCTTTCCCATTTCCTGGAGTTCTGGAGTAACGATAGGTGTTATCACTACCAGGTTGAATTTGATACCAACTTTTGTTCCAGTGTCAAGCCGGGTAAAGATCCATTCTCTCTGCGGAGGCATCTGCCCAGTTGGCTCTTCTGAATAGACCATTTTATTTTGGCGAATAAAGACCTGGTCTGTTTGCCCAAACTCTGCACCAATAAAACCAGTGTGGGGTGAAGCGCCGGTAATCATGGTGATGATCTCACCAAACACACCGACAAACCATTCATCTTCAGCGCCGGGGGCCTCTACTGCGATTTGACCGCGCACTGGAATTTCCCCGTTGGGATAAAGCACTTCAAGTGCTTTGCGGGCAATTGTCCAGGCTCCAGAGGTCGCGCCACAGGAGTGGCCGGCCAATTTGACAGCATCCTCATAATAATAAGGAACCGGTTCCTGTGATTGTCCAAAAATCTGGAAATAAGGATCCATCATCATGATTGGCGGGACTTCGGAAATATAATCCTGGTCCCAGTTAACATCATCTACTGCTTCGGAAGCATCCGGGGCGGTGTCAGAAGCAGTACTGCAAGCCGCCAGGGGGATGGCGACAAGCATCAACAATACAACAATTTTGTACAGGTTCCTCATTCTCGTCTCCTTAATAATATGATTCTGGTTTTTGAATTACTTCCAGCATAACAATTAAGGGTCAGCCTGTCCTCTACTTAAGTATATTTTTCACAACATTGATTTTCACAGAGGGTTTCATTAAAGACCCGGATTCTTAAACGAAAAAAGTAAGTGCCATTCGGGTCTCACCTCGCTGTGGTGGAACCCATGATCACTTACTTCACAATTGCTTTCGACTTCCGAAATCCACAATTCCGGAGGTCCTGTTTTTAATTTTATAAACCTATTCGGTTAATGAGGCAATTTTTTGTAACTCCTGCTGATTTAAAATCTGGATTTGGTCCCTTTCCAGCTCAATGAGATCATTTTCGACGAACGAGCTAAAAGCCCTGTTGACCACAACTGGAACAGTGCCAATTTGGGAAGCGATGAAAGCCTGTGTTGTCCATTTTTTCCGGCTGATGATATTATCCTTCGCCTGCGTCAACAAGAAACGAGCCAGTCTGCTTTCAACTGAGTGCAGTGAAAGACCGGCAACCATGTTCATTGCATAAAGCACTCGCTTTGCCAGGTTTTCAATAAGTGCTTTTGCCAAAGTCGGGTGGTGGTCCACTAAACCTAACAAGGCTTCTCGTTGGATGATGAGCAGCTTTACTGGTTCCATAGCTTCCACGGTGACCACATTCACTCCCCCGGCCATGACGCCAACTTCATTAAAAACATCCCCCGGTCCGACAAATCGGATTACCTGTTCTCTGCCTGAGGCAGATATCTTCACAGCTCTGGCCCACCCCTCCTCAACGACATACAAC
This sequence comes from uncultured Anaerolineales bacterium, assembly GCA_965372765.1. GTDB lineage: Bacteria > Chloroflexota > Anaerolineae > Anaerolineales > UBA11858 > B10-G9. The sequence continues at coordinate 798 of CBDVDO010000040.1, read as the reverse complement.
CCTATGCAGGGCTCTCCCTCCATAAATATGAACTGGCCTTCTTCATAGGTGTGATGCAGAATAGCCTCGCTGACTAGCTTTAAGGCAGTGGGGTCCAATTCAGAAAAATATGATATCTTTGACAGCATATTAATGATGTCTTTATTGTTCATATAGAATAATTAACTTCCCCAAGCTTGGATACCTGATCTGGAAAGATTCCCCTCTAACTTATGAGGGAGTGATCCCTTATTACTTTTTATATCATACTTTCACTCGCTGCTGCTCGCCAGTACGGTGGCGAAAATATCTGGAGATTGAACTAATTGGGTTAACAATCTTTCTTTGTATTTTGATCGCTTTATGGATCCTTCACTATGTTCAGGATGACAAAACACCTATTATCATTCCGCCTGTCATGAGTAGCTGACGCAGAGTGGAAGCATATCGAAGGGCCTGTCCTGAGTACTCTGAGCGGAATCCGAGTTTAATCGATGGGGGAGGCGAAGGGGTATCGAAGGGCCTGTCCTGAGTACTCTGAGCGGAATCCGAGTTTAATCGATGGGGGAGGCGAAGGGGTATCGAAGGGCCTGTACTGCGACCTGAGGAAGTGTCGAAGGGAGAGAAACCGAGAATCTAGATAAAGATCAAGTCACCACAATTCAGGGAAAGTTAAAGGAAAGCTGTACTGGGTGATGCTTTTCTTTCCCTTTATCTGCCCCACTACTATTTCGAATCCATTTTAGCATTTCAGCAGTAGTTTCCTCTGCTGTTTGGCCTTCTGTGTAAACAGTCTTTTTTGCCAGCATGCTGTTCGAG
>CBDVDO010000039.1:0-9425 GCA_965372765.1 uncultured Anaerolineales bacterium | reverse complement strand
ATATTGAGCGTGTTGCTGCCGTTATGAAAGGTGGACGCCGGTTTTCCTTCAGGGTGACCATGGTAGTCGGCGATCATAAAGGCAAGGTGGGTTTGGGTATGGGTAAAGCCAAATCTGTGCCTGACGCCATTCGTAAAGCCGCTGCAAACGCTAAAGATGATATGCATCCGGTATCAACCTATGACACCACCATTCCTCATAAGGTGATCGGTAAAGTCAGCGGCGCAAGAGTTTTGCTGAAACCGGCATCAGAAGGCACTGGCGTTATTGCAGCTGGAAGTGTTAGGGCTGTTGTTGAAGTTACTGGGATTTCTAATATTTTGACGAAATCACTGGGCAGCAATAATGCGATGAATATCGCAGCCGCTACCATTAATGGCCTGGAGCAGTTAAAAGATCCCTACGAAGAAGCTGCCAACCGGGGAGTTGATCCAGAAAAACTGATTCCCTTCTGGGATCGAGGATAGGACCATGGCTAGGAAGAAAAAAGATAAAATGCTGAAAATTAAACTGGTGAGAAGTCCCCATGGGAGATCACAACCACAGCGGCGAACGCTGGAAGCCCTGGGATTAAGAAAAATCAACCAAACTGTCGAACGCCCGGACCATCCCAGCGTTATAGGGATGATTGAGCGAGTGAAACATCTTGTTCAGGTTGAGTAAGCAGGTCGGAAGGAATTAAATATGAAATTGCATGATTTGAAACCAAATATAGGTTCAAAAAAGAATCGGAAACGTGTCGGACGTGGTTATGGTTCCGGAACCGGAAAAACTTCAGGTAGAGGTACAAAGGGTCAAAACTCCCGGGCAGGTGGTGGAGTTCCTCTCTGGCACCAGGGTGGAGACACACCTTATTTCCGCAGAATGCCGAAAAAACCCGGATTTAAGAATATTAACCGGGTAGAATACCAGGAAGTGAATCTGGAATACTTGTCAGCTTTTAGAAAGAATTCCGAGGTCACACCAGAAATATTAAGGGAAGTTGAATTGATCAATACTCTTAGCCGCCCGGTAGTTATTTTGGGCCGCGGAGAGTTGAAGAAACCCTTAAAGGTAAAAGCTCACCGATTTTCCAGGAAGGCCAAGGAAAAGATTGAAAAAGCTGGTGGAACTGTAGAGGTTATTGAGGGATAGAGAAATTACTATCCCTATTAGGAATTATGGAGCTATTTCATTCCTGGAAGGGATTGAATATAGGAGAGTAGAGAAATGAAAACATCTGCTTGGCGATATTTATGGAAAGCAGAAGATATCCGGCGAAAATTGCTGATCACTTTGATGATCCTGGTAATTTACCGGCTGGCAGCACATGTACCCATCCCTGGAGCTAATAGGGAGGCGATTTCTGCGATTATTACCGGCGGCGGTGCTGGAAGCACCTTTGTGGGCATCCTGGATATGCTTTCTGGTGGTACGGTATCCAATTTCTCTGTGCTGGCAATGGGTGTTTACCCGTATATTACGTCACAGATTATTCTCCAGCTTTTGGTTCCTATTATTCCTGCCCTGCAGCAGAAAATGGAAGAGGATCCCCAGGAAGGAAGAAAGTGGATGGAACGCTGGACATACATTCTGGCAGTGCCGATGGCTGCTCTTCAGGCCATTGGTCAGATCCGGATCTTTTCCAGCCTGGCTGGCGGGGTCCCGATCATAGATGACTTTGGTTTTAGCGGTGCTACGTTGATCCCTAGTCTGGCGATTATTGCCAGCATGACTGCGGGAACTATGTTTGCCATTTGGCTGGGTGAATTGATATCTGAATACGGTATTCGGAATCAAGGTCTTTCATTGTTGATTTTTGCAGGTATTGTGTCCAGGTTACCGTCAAACTTTGGCCAAATTATCAGTAATCAGGAAAATCGCTGGATAACACTGGCTTTTTTGGTGGCGGTTACGGTAATGGTTATTTATGCAATTGTTTTTGTGCAGCAGGGACAGCGGAACATTCCAGTTATGTACCCTGGCCGCAGGGTTGGAAATCGTCAGTCCATGCCGGTGAAAGGAACTTTACCGCTGAAAGTTAACATGGCTGGTATGATCCCTCTCATATTCGGACAATCACTGCTGACATTCCCGGCGATTGTCGCCAGTTTCTTCATTGCGTCACAGACATACTGGGTATCCAATCTGGCCGTGAATGTCCAGTCTTTATTCGGAGGAACTTCCTCCTGGTATTGGCTGCTATACTGGTTGATGGTGGTTGGCTTTACCTTCTTTTATACTGACGTGTTATTTGCGCAGCAGGATTATGGCACTAACCTTAAACGTGCGGGAGCTCAGATACCTGGTGTCAGCCGGGGAGCTCCGACTCAGAGGTATTTAACAAAAGTGCTGCGAAGGATTACATTCCCTGGCGCATTTTTCCTGGGGACAATAGCGATTTTCCCATTTATCGTCGGTGTTATTTTATCTGGCTTAGGTTTATCAGGAATAACCGCCGGAGGTACAGGAATCATGCTGATTACCTCATCAGGGCTGCTGATTGTGGTTGGTGTGGTTAGAGACACATTCCAGAATATCGATGCGGAATTGAAACTGCATGGATATGATGAGAAGTTACTTGTACGTTAATAATTTAATGAGCAGTTTTCCAGGATAGAGTAAAATGATTCCGGGATTGGGTTTGGATAATGATTTCTTATGAAAAGCAGTTGATCAAAACCGAGGTGGAGATCAAAAAGATGCAGGAAGCGGGTAGAGTTAATGCCCTGGTCCTGGAAGAAATTAAATCCATGATTAAACCCGGTATCACTACTAAAGAACTGGATACTGCAGCGGAAACTATAATCCGGGATCATGGTGGCATACCAACGTTTAAGGGATACCCCGGACCATATCCATACCCTGCGACATTAACCATTAGTATCAATGAGGAATTGGTTCATGGGATTCCAAGCGGCCGAGTGCTGGAAGAAGGGGATATCGTTTCCGTGGATTGCGGAACAACCTTGGATGGGTATATCGGAGATTCCGCTTTTACTCAAGGAGTGGGAGAGATTGGCAAGGAAAAAAGCCGGTTGATCCAAGTCACCGAGGAATCCCTTTATAAAGGGATTGAACAGATGTGCCCTGGAAAACACATTGGTGATGTTTCCGCGGCAATCCAGGATCATGTAGAGAGTCATGGCTATCATGTTCCTCGTACGTATACCGGTCATGGAGTAGGGCAGAAGATGCATGAACCTCCTCAGGTGCCCAATTTCGGAGTTCCTGGACAGGGAATGCTTCTACAGGAAGGAATGACGATCGCAATTGAACCGATGGTGCTGGTAGGAACACCAAAAACCAAGGTGCTTTCAGACCAGTGGACAGTAATCTCGGCAGATCGTTCGCTGACTGCTCATTATGAACATACTGTTGCTGTGACTGCAAACAGTCCGTTGATATTAACCAGGGTCTAGGAAAAAAGCTGAAGTTCCCTAGACTGGACTTAATCGATAAGATATAATAGTACTTTTGCTGGAAAGATGTATGGAGCAAAGAAGGATAAATAAGGAAGGGTAATCATGAAAGTGTCTTCTTCTGTAAAGAAACGCTGTGATAAATGTAAAATAGTGCGACGTAAAGGAAGAGTTTACGTCATTTGTGAAAATCCGAAGCATAAACAGAGGCAAGGATAAAAAAGTATGGCTCGTATTCAAGGTGTTGACTTACCCCGTGACAAGCGTGTTGAAATTGCTTTAACCTATATCTATGGCATCGGTTTAACCCGTTCGAAGGAAACGCTGGCTGCAATTGGAGTGAATCCTGAGACAAGGGTGCAGGAATTAACAGATTCCCAGATTACTGGATTAAGGGATTACATCAACAAAAACTTTAAAACCGAGGGTGATCTGCGGCGTGAAGTGCAGATGAATATTAAACGGTTGGTGGAAATCGGCTGTTACCGCGGTATCAGGCATAAAAGAGGACTACCGGTACACGGACAGCGGACGCGGACGAATGCACGGACCCGCAAGGGTGCGAAGAAAACGGTTGCAGGCCGTGGACGTCGTCGAGGTATGACGAAGACTTAAGCAATCAATAGTTTCCCTAACATTCAGGAGACTGGAAGGATTGATAGGAGATCTGCTGGCTGGTTTGAATTTCATTTTGCGGGAGCCTTTCCTCCCTGCGGCTATGAAAATCAGTAGTTGGCTGAAACGAAAATCAACCTAGGATAATAGAAGAGGTACTATGGCTGAAAAATCATCCCGCCCGAAAGGCGGTCGGAGAAAAAAGCGTTCCCTCGCTTCAGGACAGATTCATGTCCATGCGACATTTAACAATACGATTATCACTGTTACCGATCATCAGGGAAACACAGTTTGTTGGAGCAGCCCGGGTGCTGTTGGGTTGAGAGGCTCCCGCCGGAGCACGGCTTTTGCCGCCCGGTTGGCAGCTGAGGATGCTGTCAAGAAAGCAATGGGTATGGGTATCCGTGAGGCAGATGCCTTCGTAAATGGACCCGGCCCGGGACGAGAAGCTTCCTTGCGGGCAATTGAGGCAATGGGATTAAAATTGAACTCAATTACCGATGTGACGTCTATTCCCCACAATGGGTGCCGGCCTCCCAAGAAGCGCCGAGTGTAATTGAATCTTCCAGGTGAAATGATATTTCCTCTGGAAATAAAAGAGATCAGAGTAATTATTTGAAGTTGCGAAATGCAGCAAAGAGGAAGTAGTTATGTCAAGATATCGTGAGGCAAAGTGTAAAATTTGCCGTCGAGAAGGCGAAAAATTGTTCCTAAAAGGAGAGCGCTGTTTCACTGCGAAATGTGCTTTTGAGCGGCGGAGTTATCCCCCTGGACAGCATGGAAAGGGCGCACAATATCGCCGCAACCGTGAGTCAGATTTCTCGCGCCAACTGCGTGCAAAGCAGAAAGCCAGACGGATTTATGATATATCCGAACGTCAGTTCAGACGGTATTATGCAACTGCACAGCAGCGCCGCGGATTAACCGGTGTGAATCTGCTGCAAATATTGGAATCTCGCCTGGATAACGTGGTTTATCGGCTTGGATACGCCGCGAGCCGTGCACAAGCCCGAATGCTGGTTACTCATGGACATTTTAATGTCAATAACCGGCGAACGGATGTGCCATCAGTCATTATGACAACAACGGATCAAATCAGTGTTCGGGAAGGGTCCATGAAAAGACCTTTCTTTAAAAACCTGACCAAAGACGCGGAGAATAGAACTCCGGTTGAATGGGTAAAAAGGGATTTGAAGACCTTGTCGGGTAATGTAGTTCGTTTACCTGAACGATCAGAGATTGATGGAAATCTTAATGAACAATTGATCGTTGAGTACTATTCTCGGTAATTGTGAAAGGCCATCAAAAAAATGATACGATTTGGGAGAGGTGAGCCGTGCTAGGAATGAACAATATGGTAACGCCGAAAATTGAAAGGGTTGCTGAAGCGCGAGCCTATGGGAAATATGAAATAAGTCCCCTGGAACGTGGTTATGGCATTACTCTTGGAAATGCCCTGCGAAGAGTCATGCTTTCTTCTATGGATGGCTCAGCAGTGACATCAATTCGAATCACTGAAATTGATCATGAGTACGATACGATTCCGGGCGTTCAGGAAGATGTTCTGCGGTTGATGCTGAATATCAAAAAGCTGCGTTTAATACTTCATGAAGGCGATCTCTCTAATATGCATCTTGAAATTAAGGGAGAAGGTGTAGTAACGGCAGCAGATATTATCACACCGTCAGAAATTGAGATCGTCAACCCGGATTTATATCTGATGACTGTTGACGGCAGAAGTAAACCCCTGACCATCGAATTGACTGTCGGGAGAGGGAGAGGGTATCTGCCCACAGAAGACCGGAAAGACCGGCTGCCTATTGGTGAACTGCCAATTGATGCAATCTATAATCCGGTTCGCCGAGTCAACTTTGAAGTTGGATCTGCCCGGGTCGGACAAAGTACAGAATATGACAATTTGACAGTTGAAGTCTGGACTGATGGAACTCTTGAACCTGAAGAAGCATTAAGTCAAAGTTCAAAAATACTGATGGGGCATTTGCAGCATTTAGCCGGAGTAACCGCGGAATCACTCGCCGCTATGGTAGAGGTGGAGGAACCCGTAGAACCGGTAGACGAAATTGTGGATATTCCCATTGAAGAACTGGATTTATCCGTTCGTGTATTCAATTCACTGAAAAGAACAGGTATTACTACTGTCCGAGAGGTGATGGAACTTAACACAAAGGGTGATGATGCCCTTCTTTCAATCCGGAATTTCGGTGTGAAGAGTCTCACTGAATTGAAGGATAAGCTGGAAGAACATGGTTACCTCTTAGAAATAAATACTGAGCTGGAGTAAGGATTATGCGACACAAGGTAGCAGGTAAAAAATTAGGACGGAGTTCAGGCCATCGGGCAGCTTTGAGGCGCACTATGATTAAACAATTATTCGAAAATGAGCGTATTCAAACAACCCGTGCCAAAGCTGAGTTTATCCGACAACCCGCCGAAAAATTAATTACTCTGGCAAAAAGGGTTCAGGATGCAGACACTGCGCAGCAGGTACACGCTCGCAGGATTGCTGCTTCACGTCTGGATAATGATAAAGTATTGGTGAAGAAATTATTTGAGGAGCTGGCTCCCCGGTATCTCAACCGGCCTGGAGGATATACACGTATGTTTAAACTTCCCCCCAGGACCAGTGATGCAGCTGAAATGGTTGTATTAGAACTGGTGGAAGAGTAAGCCAGCGTCAGCAAGCTGCTGATGAGCGATCGTTTCCGAGTCAAACTGGCTTATGATGGAACAGGTTTCCACGGATCACAATATCAACCTGAACTGAGAACTGTTCAGGGGGAAGTGGAAAAGGCTTTAAGAAAGCTTGCCTGGAAGGAAAAGACAGTATTATTCGCTGGAAGAACAGATGCCGGCGTGCATGCAGCAGGACAGGTGGTCGCATTTGATTTTGAGTGGGCTCACACTGAAAAAGAATTACATCAGGCATTAAACGCGGTTTTACCGCAGGACATCTCGGCAGTACAGATCAGCAGGACAAAGAGTGATTTCCACCCCCGGTATGACGCTTTGTCCAGAGAGTATCAATACCAGATACTGTGCAGCCCGATACGGGACCCTTTGCAGGAACGATTTATTTGGAGGGTGTGGCCGGAAATTGATGTCAAATTGATGAGAAGAGCTTCCAGAAGTTTAATAGGCAGTCACGATTTTGCAGCCTTGGGAAATCCTCATCAACCGGGAGGCAGTACAGTAAGAAAGATCAACCAGGCTGCCTGGAAGAAACAAGGAGAAGTACTGGTTTTTAAGGTTGTTGGCAATGCTTTTTTGTACCATATGATCCGCCGGATCGTGATTGTATTGGTCCAGATCGGACAGGGAAAAGCACAACCCAACGCGCTTAAAAATTATTTATCAAATCCTTCGGGACCTCCCTCACAGGGTCTAGCCCCGGCAAATGGCTTATCACTGGTTGAGGTTAAATACGAATAATATTTGGAAAGCAGCTGTAGGCAGCTAATATTAATAGAAGTTCAGTGGAGTACAAAACCGTGAAGAAAACATTTTATCCTAAAGCAGAAGATATCTCGAGGAAATGGGTTTTAGTGGATGCCAAGGGTAGAAACCTGGGCCGTTTGGCTACTGAGATCTCCGCCCTGATCCTTGGTAAACACAAACCGGAATTTACACCCGGTGTGGATGTTGGAGATTTTGTCGTTGTGGTTAATGCAGAACAGATTCAGGTTACCGGGAAAAAGATGGATGATAAATATTATTACCGGGAATCAAAATACCAGGGCGGTCTTAAAAAGATAAATCTCAGGAATCAACTGGAAAAACGACCTGAATATGTGATAGAGCACGCTGTAAAGGGTATGCTCCCCCACAATCGTATGGGGCGAAAACTGAATATGAAACTTAAGGTGTACGCGGGGCCGAATCATCCCCATCAGGCTCAAAAACCGATTCCGGTTGAGGAGTTGTACCCCAATAAGGTATAGATCATCTGTTATGGTGTAATCCATTAACGGATTGAGAAGAACTATTGTAAGAGGAGTCATTATGGTACAGTATTTTAAAGGTATCGGACGCCGCAAAAGAGCAACAGCGCGTGTACGGATTATGAGCGGGTCCGGTTCATTTGTGATTAATCAAAAGAGTCTGGAAGATTACTTTCCGACTGAGAGAGATAATAAAACCGTAACAGAACCTTTGGGTGTTCTGGATACCAACCGATCGGATTATGACATCAGCGTCCTGGTAAAGGGCGGGGGTGTAATTGGTCAGGCATCATCAGTTCGATTAGGCTTAGCACGGGCTATCCTGAAAATGGATCCTGAGATGCGGATGGCATTAAGCCACGCTGGATTTTTATCCCGGGATGCGAGGGAAAAAGAACGGAAGAAACCAGGTCTCAAAGGCGCCCGGAAAGCTCCTACCTATACAAAACGTTAATCGTATATGGCTGGGTGAAGTAAACCAGCTTGAGGATGTAATAAATCCAAATCGCGGAGAACACCCATCAGACCGATGTGTTCTCCGCTTTGTATTTTCAAGAGGGATATATGATACCTATGAACCGTGGAAAAAATGATCCGCCAAAGATAATTATTCTTGGATTGGGACCAGGAGATCCAGATTTGTTGACCCGGCGCGCATGGGAGGTTATCAATTCAGCTGAAGAAATTTACTTAAGAACTCGCGATCACCCAACAGTTGAGGGTTTCCCCCCTGATCTTAATGTTCATTCCTTTGATAATTTTTATCAAGAAGAGGAAAGTTTTGAAATAGTTTACCAGCGGATTACTGCTGAAATCATTAACCTCAGTCAGCAAAAAACAGGCATTATTTACGCCGTTCCGGGAGATCCGTTCGTGGCGGAAGCAACCACCCCCATGATTCTATCAAAGGCCAGGGAGTTGGAACTGGAAGTTGAGATAATTCCTGGAGTAAGTTTTCTAGAACCTGCCTTTTCAGCAGTGGGAATAGATCCGCTGCCTCAAATAACTATTCTTGATGCTTTGGAATTGCAAGATACACATTATCCACCTTTTCCGCCGGATAAACCGGTGTTAATTGCCCAGGTACATTCAAGTGAAGTTGCTTCCAATCTTAAGCTCACGTTGATGGCAGTTTATCCAGATGATCACCAGATATTATTGATTCATGATGCCGGGACAGAAGCTGAACTAATTGAAAAAATCCCCCTGTTTGAACTGGATAGAAGTCGGATGATAAAAAACAGATCCTCAGTATTTCTTCCCCCACTGGAGAAAGGCACTTCCCTGGAATCCTTTCAGGAAATCATTGCCCATTTGCGTGCACCAGATGGATGTCCCTGGGACCAGGAGCAGGACCATCAATCCTTGAGACCAAATCTCCTGGAAGAACTATATGAGGTATTAGAAGCAATTGATGCGGAAGACCCGGTAGCGATGCAGGAGGAATTTG
>CBDVDO010000038.1:0-9480 GCA_965372765.1 uncultured Anaerolineales bacterium | reverse complement strand
CGGGGCAAAAATCGCCAGCGGATTAAAATCAATCCGGATTTGAATAGCTGGTCCTTGCGCCTCTGCCCCACCCATGCCTTTGGCTTCTACTGCGAAATCAACATCCGAAGACGGCATGGCTTCTTCCCTCATCGCTTCCCCTTCCAATACCATAGTTGACTGAGGCATGTTCATGGCTTTGTCTACAGCATGATCCAGCAGGGCAACGGGATTTGTTAAAACGATGCTGGACCGGGTGTAATAACTGCTGTAATCAGCGGGCCGTGTCGCATAAAAGACCGACAACGGATCAGATAAGTTGTAATTCGTTAATCCGAGAACAGCCTCATCAACAATTACCACTGCCAATTCAACATCCGCAACAGGTTCACCAGAGGCATCCCGAACTACCACATCCAGCCAGGTATATCCGCCCGGTTCCAATTCAGTTTCCCGGGGATCAACCTGCAAGTCCAGAGTTCTTTCCAAAGGCGGAATCGACAGGTTCAGATATCCAGATGCAAAGGCAGGCCGGGAAGGAGCGCCTTCAAGTATCTCGCCTGCATCATCTGTCCTCGGCACGGATCCAACTACATCCACTTGGATATGCAGATTCGGGATGTAAGTCTCTTTAATAGGTATCCTTAACGTATGGCTGCTGCCGTCCATGGTGAAACTTTCAGTCGATATGATCCCATTGCGGCTGATGGTTAACAACCCTTCACCATTACTGAAGGGAGCCTCAACCAGGATTTCAGCCGTGTCACCCGGCTGGTAAATTTCCTGATCCGGAATCAGGGTGACCTGCTCCTGTTCTACATCACGGGATGGCGGTCTCTGCCCACCGCTCACCCAACGGGTAAAGCTACTTTGATTCTGCCGTCCTTCGGAATCAGTTATTACAGCTGTGATCTGGTAACGACCTCCAACGGGTGTTTCAAACTCACAGCTGACAGGTTCTAATTTTGATCCAACTGTACAATCCTGAACGTCAACCTCTACCTCCTGCCAGCGCCCGTCCTTGTATTTCCATTCTAACCGGGCTGCCTGGACCTTAATGGGACGATCTTCAACAACGCTCCCGTCCAGGTCGGTTACGATCAGATCCACTTCCAGGGGCTGCCCTTGTTGAACAAAATACCGTAGAGAGCGCAGTCCCACATACAAATCCGCCGGGTGTAACATCAAACTGGTGGAACCTGTCCAGGCCTGGCGGTTGACATCAAACACCGTCGCTTCCGCGATCACGCTGTACGGCCGGGGGTTTTCCATGGAATCAAAATCCAACCTGAGATAGTGATTCCCCGATGCATCGGTGGTACCACTGAAGCTATCACCCGATGATCCACTGTCCCCGTTATAGTAATAATCATAAAACCACCAGGGGGTCCAATAACCAAAGGTAAAGTCAGACCAATTGGGCGGTTGATAATTAGTCGGGGAAGACATCACGTACCAGTTTGTCTCCGCGTTCGGGAGAGGTCCACCGGCATAATATTTCGCTTCTACTGCCAGCATTGCCTGATCCCCAATAAAATAGGGACCAGTGGTTTCGTTGCGGGCTGTCACTTCAAACTCAGGACGTCTAAACTCCTGAACCTGTATACTATGGTAATGATTGGTATAGGATATTCCTACCATAGTCCCGACAGGATTCAGGATCAGCTGGGTGTAACCCAGATTTGCATTTTCCGGGATAGAAAAGTGGAAATCAAATCCACCAAGCAAGTTCACTTCAGCTTGCCCGCTTACCAACTCATTCCCCTGCGGACCAATCACCTGGTATGAAACCTGGTTTACCTGATCTCCAACAAGTTCAACATCACCGGATTCATCGGTTCCTATCCGCCTCATCCAACCCTTGATATAAACTTCTTCACCAGGTTTGTACATCTGTCTGTCGTCCCAGACATACCAGCGCAACTCATCTGACAACGACCGCTTGTTCCAGCCGTCGTCATTCCAGTAATAAGTGGAAGGAGGTAAAAACGCCAGGTCATCTCCCTGCTCAGCAACCAGGTAAGCAATACCTGCTGGTGGGATATCAAATCTTCCCACGCCTTTTCGATTTGTATCCACGATTAAATTTCCGGAATCTGTTCTTATCTCAACACCAGGGATTGGTGCACCGGTTTTAAGATCGGTTGCCCAAACCACCATCTCACTGTGATCCACAAAAGCATCTAATCCAATCTGCGTCACCTGGACCCAAACTTGAACAGTTTCCCAGTAACGGTCCTCCTTGAACAAACCTTTGGGAGGTTTGGCAACAACCACAAATTGCCCGCTCTCTCCATTCATGTGTTCAGATATCGGGATATAGACTTCAGTGAGCTTGTCTGCTGGCGCTTCAATAGGCAAAGAACCATCCCACACCTTCTTCCCGGGAGGGGTGAGGAAGAGATCTGTCCGCTGGTATTCCCGCAAGTATTGGATAAAAGCTGGCCAATCTGAAGGTACCACTGAATAAATCTCAACATTTAACTTGTTGTAATTCATCGTAAACAAGGACAAGGAAGGATTCTCGTCAACCGGATCCAGGGTAACAAAAATTTCATCTGGACCGAACAAAATCGGATCAGCTGAACCGATCTTAAATTTTAACCGGTTGTCTTTGCCAAGCGTTTGTCCAAAAATATCCTGGATGGTTCCATCTACCGTCACCCAGTAAGTTGTCCTTCCCTGGGTATTGCCGCTGATGTTGATCGTATTCCCATAGATATTCACTGAAGCATTGGGCAATTCCGGCTCAATTCTCAACATGGATTCATCATAAGAATCCAGATCAATGGGGTTGTTAAAACGGATATAGAGAGGTGTCAGAGGTCGGCAATCATCACCCCCCCAGGAACAGCCATGTTCAACAATTTTCAATGGAGAATAAGTATGAAAACTGTAGGTTTGGTCCTGCAGCGTAACCAGCGGGCCTTCTGCAGAAGGAGTGCCCTGTTTAACCCTAACAATGATTGACGTATCCGGAGGTAAAGGTTCCAGAACCCGGAAGGCCATCCAACGCCCGTCACCAGCATTCTTAATCCTGCTGCTCAGGGTTTTATCTTCTTTGATTTCATCCTCGGCAGCAAGTTTTACCTGCACGGGGTTATTACCGGCAGTTACCTGAAGGTTAGCCATCACTGCTGATGGATCAATTCTTTGATCAAATGAGATGAAAAACATTGGCTCGAGCGGCTGTGGGCTGTTGGAAGGATAATAACCCGCAATCGAGGGCGGGGGAGTTGAAAAACGGAACTGCACTGTTTCCTGTAAGGTTTTCCCCACTGCAGATTCAACACCGGCAGGGATAGTCACCAGGTACTCTGTGGCCATCGGCAGCCGGTCAAATAACTCAGAGTCGGCAATAAAATTCAGTGTTTTGGTTCCTAACCAGCGCCAGGTCCCGGGAATCAAAGGGGTTACTTGGACAGGGACATCTTCTTCAGCCAATGCCTCAAGGGTATTAAGGGCTACCATCGGCTGGTTAAAGGTGACACTGATAAAGGGAGCAATTGCTACATCTCCCTCAGGAGCGAAACGCAGTACTTCCAGTTCTTTGCCATAAACCGGACGTGGACCTTCTAATTCTGTCGAAGTAGGGAAAGTCTCAGTAATTGTGTCCCCCGTCAGCGGGGGCGGCAGCACTGCTTCCGGCAACCTGAAATCAACCTCCAGCCCCTGATCTTCCACCCAGGGTGTAAGCCTGGCCAGGATATCATCGATCTCTTTCTGTGTGAGAGATTCACCCAGGACAGGCACCAATCTCTCGATTACTGAAGGAATATCCTGCCCATCACTCAAACGAATGCTTAACCCCGGTTTATTATCACCCCCATTCATCACGGGCCCTCCATGTTCGAACACGAGTGGATCATTATCCTCAATAGGGATTGGCTGCAGAGTGGTTGCCCCATCACCCGATTGTCCGGGCAGTGTGCAGGCCAGCATGTTCCCTGCCAGCATTACTACAGCTAAAAATATCATTCCAAAACGTCTGGCTGATTCAATTCTCTTCGTCATCGGTACACTCCTCCAGATTCATGCGGTAAGTGATACGGAAAATCGTCCAAATTAAATCCCCCGCTTTGATGGGGAGGACAATCAGTCCAAATCAATTCATTTTTCCAGATACACTTTAGACGAAAAAAGCTCACTTAAAGTTCCCGTTTATTAAAGTAAGTCCAGTATTAAAATAATTCTTCTAAAATGCCTTGGGCGCGAATTTTTCTCCTATCAGATGCTTCCCTAGGATATATCATTAATTTCAGATAAGTATTTCCTGATTAATTTTTCAGCCTCATTCAAGTCTTGATAAGATAAGACTGTGAGCAGCGGATGCGGATTACCCAGGATCATTTTTGAAATCACAACCTGCTGGCGGTATAAACACAAGACGGGTTTGTTTAAATCAAGAGCATATCCGATCTCATACCCTACACCGTGGGAAGGGGTGCTGACTTCTGCGATCAACAGATCGCTCTCTTCTATCCAGCTGACATCCCGATAATAAATATCAGCGGGATCTTCCCGGGCATCCAGCTCTTCAATTCCGGTTTCGGCGATGTGCGCTGTAGGGACATCAACTTCCATTGAAAGCAGGGTTCCCACCAGCTGTTGATAGATATCTTCATCATCACGTCCCCCGGTGATTGAACAGGCAAAGTAAATCTTCATTCCTCATTCCTTATCAATTATTAATGCACTGATTATTCCCCTCCGAGGATCAAAACTGGAGGTAAATCCCGAATATGATATACTCGAATTTGTCCCCGAATCCTTTTTTGTATTGTACCCCCGGTTGAATATGGAAGGTTTAGAAATTCTCGCTATTCATAAACAATTTGGAGATAATCATGTACTCCAGGGAATTTCCTTTCAGCAAAATAAAGGTGAAATTCTGGCGCTGCTTGGTCCCAGTGGAAGCGGGAAAACAACCCTGTTGGAAGTGATTGCCGGCCTCGTAGAGCCGGACCAGGGAGATTGTACCTGGGACGGAACATCCTTGCTGGGGGTTCCCTCACACCTAAGAGGTTTTGGACTGATGTTTCAGGAATATGTGCTTTTCCCACACAAGAATGTGGGTGAAAATATCGCTTTCGGATTAAAAATGGCTGGCAAGGCACGGAATATAACCATAAAGCGGGTCCAGAAAGTGTTGGATTTGGTTGGATTACCGGGATTTGAGGAAAGAGATATCAGCACTCTATCAGGGGGAGAACAGCAGCGGGTAGCTTTGGCGAGATCTATGGCGCCTGAACCCCGCCTTATTATGCTCGATGAACCGCTGGGTGCGCTGGACCGCACCATCAGAGAAAGGCTGATTGGAGAGCTCAGGGATATTTTAAAAGGGGCTGATCAAACAGCCCTTTATGTAACGCATGATCAGGAGGAAGCCTTTACTATTGCCGACCGGGTAGTAATACTGGGGGAAGGGAAAACGGCCCAAATCGGCACTCCGCAGCAGATTTACTACCATCCCAACTCTCCCTATGTTGCTCATTTCCTGGGAATGACAAACATGCTGGATGGAACTGCAAAACCCGCAGGTGAAGGATCAATCATAGAAACCGCACTGGGAACCTGGCCAATAAAACAGGACTATAGCGGTCAAGGCCAGGTCCTTCTGCGTCCAGACCGGATGGTTTTGGGAGACTTGGAAGAAGCCGGATATTATAGGCTCTCTGGTAAACTTCAAAGCAAAACGTTTAGTGGACATACCCACCAGATCCAGGTACAGGTTGGTGATTATCTGCTTAAGTTTGTTCTGTCTGACACTGGCGGGGATCTGCCTCAGACGGGTGACAGCATAACACTTTCATTTTCCCCGGATGAAACGCTGCATTTTTTCCCTGAAGAGTAAAGATATCACACTCCCCTCTGCTAATAAAATCAAATAATCGGTCCAACTGTCAGGATAACTGGTTCCGGGCAGGTTTTCCCCATCAGTAATTTAAGAACCCGCTCCAGGTGCCGGTGAGTTGATAGCGAACAAAATCAATAGCTGCTATCTGGACTAGAGCGGAAGCAATGCCTGCCAGCCACCACCATCCCAACTCATGCCAGGAAGAAAAGCTATTGTCCCTTTTCATTAAAATGATCCAGATCAAGGCGTACAGCAGGGATAAGATGAGGGTCAATCCTACAGCGCTGAGCAGAATGAGTGGATAAAGAATCAGCGGGTTCCCAGAGAGAATCAATAATCCAACCAGGAATCCCCCGCCAAAGAAAATTCCCCATGCCTTCCATCCCTCGAATGCAGGCTGTAGAGACACATCTCGCCAGATTGACTGCCCCAGGAGGGGATACAATATTCCGCTGATGACGAGGCCCACACCGAGTCCTGAAAACAGCCGCAGTGTATTATCCGGTTCATACAGTGACCAGCGCAGCAACCCGGGATAGAGATGGAGAACTGAATTCAGGCCATCAAATAGATAAAAGAGGGATAAAAATCCCATAAGAACCAACATTAATCGGGGCGGAAAGCCAGATCGTTTCTTTACCAGGGCAAACTGAACTGTTATCCCCCAAAGGAAACCCAGATATTGACCAGTGCAGCGAGCACAAAAGGAAAATGGACGATCTCCAAAATAAAACGAGTGGGATGTTATCCGGTGGCAGACAGCATACCCTACCGCATCGGCTTTTCCTAACAATCCCGGGGGAGTGTTGATCAACCAAAAAACACCCAGGACCAGTAAAAAACTGACCAGGAAAATCTTCCTGACCTTTCTGGTTATCCCGGGAGCAGAAGTAGAAGTATCCTTATCCATATTTGATATTATTCTGTCCGCAATATCGCCCCGGAAAATAGCTTACCGAGCGGTTCAATATATTCTACTGCTGTCAGATCAAGTTTAAGCGGCGTGAGAGAAGCATATCCCTCTTTTAATGCGCCAATATCTGTGCCCTGATCAGGAACACCTGTTGGAGGATCTCCGCCAATCCAATAATAGGGTACTCCTCTTGGATCGGACCGGGTAACTAACTCATCCTGATAAACTCTTTGCCCCTGGCGGGTAACCTGCAGTCCCTTGATATCTTCCTGGGGAATGTAAGGCACATTTAAATTCAAGACTATATCTCGATCAAATTTGTTCTTCAATGTGATTTCTGCAACTTGCCGGGCCAGCTCAGCTGCCGGTTTGTAATCCAATACTCCCAGATGGTTTTCCGGGCTGTCAAGAGATACTGCTAATCCGGGAATTCCCCAGATCACCGCCTCCATAGCAGCTGTCACTGTTCCAGAATAGGTGACGTCATGTCCTACATTTGCGTTGGGATTAATCCCGGAAACAACCAGATCAAGCTCAGGTAAAATTCCTAATACTGACAACGCAACACAATCTGAAGGCGCTCCATCACTGGTGAGTGCTGTACTTCCATCTTCCAGGTATACCTCTTTAATCCGCAGAGGTCGGTGAAGGGTTTTAACATGTCCGGATGCAGACCAGTTGCGGTCCGGTGCCAGGACACTGACTTTCCCCAGAGATCTTAATGCCTGCACAAGAGCAAACAATCCTGGCGCAGATACACCATCATCATTCGTAACCAAAATGTGTGTCATACAATTTTCAAACACCTTTTTTTTGACTAAGACCGGATAAGTTTACAAGCGGTTTTTGCTCCTTGAAACTAATCCAGCTTGATACTATTAAATACTTACTGATGGTTTCAGGGTTCTATTATAAACGAACAATTACCAGATAGGCTGGTGATCCCAGTGATGATTAGGGATCACAACTTCTCCTGCTGCCTGGATTCATACGGCGCCAGGGGAAGATAATCCCTCTTGAATCAACAACGGACTGGATTACAATTCAGGCATTATCTGATTATCCAGTTGGAAGATTAATCAGTCTATCTTTATTATCAATTAGGTAGTTCGCAGTTCACGGGTTCTGTCTTCAGACAAGCTTATGGAAAAATCCCCTGTAGAAATATCAATCGTTAGCAAGTTGAAAGTCTATCTTCGGACCTACCCATCCCAATTTTGGCTTTTATTCTGGGGAATGCTGGTAAGCACTACCGGTATGAGCATGATCTGGCCCTTCCTGGTTGTATACATTAGTGAAGAACTTACCCTTCCGCTAACAACAATCACAAGTTTGATCACCATTAATGCCATGATGAGCCTCAGCTCGTCCTTGATAGCAGGTTCTATCACAGACAAAATCGGACGCAAATGGGCCATGGTCATCAGCCTCGCTGTAAATGGGGTCACCTTTCTTCTCATGATTCCAGCTAACACCTATGGACAATATGCAGTCTTAATGGCTCTTCGGGGCATATTTCAACCGCTTTACCGGGTGGGTTCCGATGCCATGATTGCTGATCTGGTCCCAGCCGAACAAAGGTCAGATGCTTATGCATTGGCCCGGTTAAGCAAAAATGTTGGCATCGCCATGGGTCCGGCGTTGGGCGGTGTGATTGCCACGACATCTTATGGAATTACGTTTTCGATCGCTTCCGGAGCGACGATCTTCTTCAGTATATTAATTGCCCTGTTTGCCTTTGAAACGTTGCCAGATACCGCTCGCAAAGTACAGGAGAGATTCGTCGAGAATCTGAAGGGATATGAAAAGATATTTAAGGACCGAATCTTCACAAGTTTTATTGCAGGATTTACTCTCCGCCAGATCTCTGGCAGCATCCTCTGGATCCTACTCGGAGCGTACGCAAAGGCAAATTATGGACTGGCAGAAAACCTGTACGGTTTAATCCCCACCGCAAATGCCCTGATGGTAGTTTTCCTCCAGTTATATGTAACCAGGAAAACCTCCCGTTATTCTCCCCTTAAAATCATGTCACTGGGCACATTACTCTACGGCCTTGGTGTGGGCAGTATTGCATTTGGAACTGGCTTCTGGGGATTCCTGATCAGTATGGTAATTGTCACTGTGGGCGAATTAATGGTAATTCCTACGGCCAGCACCTATACAGCCAACCGGGCACCAGAAAATATGCGCGGGCGGTACATGAGTCTGTTGGCTTTAACCTGGGGAGCGGGATCCATGGTAGGTCCACTCATGGGTGGATTCCTGAACGACAACATTAGTCCAGTGTCTATTTGGTATGGCGGAGGAGCAGCCGGGATAATGGGCAGTATTATTTTCCTGGTATTGGTAATCAAAACAAGCAGGGACAAACCTACCGCCAACAAACCGGATTAATCAAAAACCGGGATGAACCAATTGGTTCATCCCGGCAAATCAGGATACTTTTTACTGTTTTATCAATCCTTATCTAAAGCGGTTTTAATCAATTTTTGAATTCGGGGGATCATGGATGCTGGATCCGGGTGAATCCCCTCTATAAGCAACGCACTTTCAAAGATTTGTTCGATAACGGTCTTTCCCAAATCATTCGCTTCTGAGAGGTCACAAATTTGCTGCAGGATTGGATGACCCGGGTTAAGTTCAAGGATCTTTTTGGGTATCTGATATTCCTTATCCATCATCCGGTATACACGCTGCATTTCCTGACCTAACGATCCTTTTGCATCCA
>CBDVDO010000037.1:0-9498 GCA_965372765.1 uncultured Anaerolineales bacterium | reverse complement strand
GACATGCTGCAAGATCCAGACTCGACCATCGATGAAGATCAGGACTCTGAGGTTGCACCTGTGCCCGCTCCAACACCAGAGAAATCTGGTACCGACTGGCTTGAAAAAATTAAACGGTTGAATAAGAGCAGCGATGAAGTAGAAGAAGACTCTTCATTTCCCGATTGGTTATCAGTTACAGGAAAACCAGAAGAGGGCCAGGAAGCAACGCCAGCGGGACCTGATTTAACCGCGGATGATCTGCCAGACTGGCTTGAGATGGATGAAGATGATAAACAACTGAGTGAGTTCTTGCAAAAAAAGGATCTCTATGACTCAGGTGTCAAACTCGGGGATTCCAGGGAAACGATCGCTGAAGATAAGATAAAGGGGTCACAAGCGCCCCCCGAATCAGCTGAGGAAAGCCCCGACCCTAAGAAATTCCCTTCCTGGGCAACTGATAAAGACAGCGCACCCGCAAAGGGTGCTCAGGAAATTCCGGAAGAACTTCAATTCCTTGCCGGGATTGACCCAGATTCAGCTGCAGGGCAAATAGTCGATCCCTTCCAAGATGAAGAAGAATTCTTTGATGATTTATTTAGCGAGGAACTTCCCAGCTGGCTGACAACAGCCTCTGAAGCAGGTGCTCAGGCCTCTAAGGAAGAAATAACACGTGGTGAATTACCTGGCTGGGTGGAAGCGATGCGTCCAGTGGTTGAATCGACGGATATGACTGGCCTATCTGAAGACGAGGATTATATCGAGAACTACGGCCCTCTGGCCGGAATCCCCAGTGTCCTTCCTGCAGAAGCCGAATTTGCCCTGGATCCAGAACGTGCTGCCAAGAAACCACTTGACCTCACCGCAACAAAATCGCACCAAGAATATGTAAATCTGTTGAAAAAGCTGATCGGAGATGAAAAGAAAGTAAAATCCATCAAAAAAGCTGCCCCGGTTCAGACCCAAAGAATTCTCCGCTGGTTAATTGCCATCATCTTGATCATCACAACTGGTGGAACAATTATCTTTGGGGGAACCATTGAGACTGAACTGCCGCCAGAAGGGCAAATCAAAAATTCTGGTTATGGCGCTTTATTTAATCAGATCAATGAGCTCTACGATGGACAACCTGTTTTAATAGCCTTTGATTATCAGCCCGCCGCAACTGCCGAAATGCACATTGCTGCAGCCTCTGTTGTAGACCATCTGATGGAACAGGGAACATATCTTTCGTTTGTTTCCACGCAACCGACCGGACCCGTATTGGCCGAGTATTTCCTGACTTCTACCCAGAAAGAACACGGTTATATACACAATCAGCAATATGTCAACCTGGGATATTTGCCCGGCGAGTCTGCAGGTTTAGTAAGTTTCATCATCGCCCCTAAAAAAATCATTCCCCTCGCATTTGATGGAAGCAACGCCTGGGGATCCCCTCCCCTGGTTAATGTGGATTCAATCGAGGATTTTGCTATGATCCTGGTTATCACAGATGATCCCAATACGGCAAAAAACTGGATCGAACAGGTAGGCACTCATCTTGATGATACGCCCTTGAATATGGTGGTCAGCGCTCAAGCAGAACCATTAATTCAGCCTTATTTCCGGGCTTCTCCCCAACTGCTTTCGGGGTATGTATCAGGGGTAATTCACAGTCTGAATTATGAACATCTCCGGGAACAGCCGAACCTTGCAAATGAAGCCTGGCTCCCTTATAACATCGGCATCATCATCACTGTGGGGACAATGTTTATTGGTGGATTGGCAAATGGCGTGCTTTCCTTATTTTCTCGCCACCGAGCCAGACAAATAGGAGAGATTAAGTGAACCTCACCATGGGAAGCCTGCTTGACTTCATAGGACTTGGGCTGGGATTTTTGTTTACCATCCTGATCTTCAGCTACCTACTGGGAGACAATCCTTTCTTCCGACTTGCAATCCACATTTTTATTGGTGTTTCAGCAGCTTATGTTGCTCTCGTTACCATCAATAATGTGTTGATCCCCCGCCTGATAGTTCCCATCATTAATGGAACCCCTGGAGAACGCTTATTATCGCTCCTGTTGTTTATTCCCAGTCTCTTTTTATTAACCAAAGCCACACCGCTTCGCAAAGCGGGGAATTGGTCTGTAGCAATCCTGGTTGGAATTGGGGCAGCGGCCGCGGTCGGTGGGGCAATTACAGGAACGTTGTTTCCACAGATACTGGGAACTATCAACAGCGTAGATCCATCTGCGTATACAATCTCAACCAGTCGATGGGATCAGGCTATTAATGGCTTTATAATCGTCTTGGGTACCGTTACTACTTTAATTTATTTCCATTTTGGGACTCGGGAAACACCGGGACAGTCGAGTGAACGCCTTCCCATTATTGAAAAAATCAGTAAAATCGGTAAGGTCTTTCTGGCGATTACCTTTGGGGCGCTTTACGCCGGGGTCTATTTATCTGCCCTCGCGGCGCTGGTTGAACGGTTGACATTTATCTGGGAATTTCTAAATAGTCTCGGTTTTACACTGTTTTCGTCTTTCTAATCAATATGGATATAAATACTGGACCAGCAAAGTCTTTAATAACATTGGATATCGGCAACACGATCACCAGGGCTTTATTCTTTGACGTGGTGAGTGGTAAATACCGGTTTTTGGCTTCTGCCTCAGCTCCTACGACTGCCGGCGCACCCCTCTTTGATGTTACCGAGGGTGCCTGGAGAGCAATTGAAGAACTACAGCAAATCACCAGGAGGACATTCCTCAGCGAAAAAGAGGGGTTGATCATTCCTAGTACTCGGGATAATCAAGGCGTTGACATTATGGTGGCAACCATGTCCGCCGGAAATCCAATGTCTGTGGTGACAGTTGGACTGTTGGATAAAGTCTCACTGCTTAATGCCAAATACCTGGCTAACACAACATATTCTGAGATCGTAGCTGAAATCTCTCTCAACGACCGGCGGACACCATCAGACCGGATCAATATGCTGACCGAAAAGCACCCGGACTTAATCATCATCACCGGAGGCACAAATAAAGGCGCTTCAAAATCTCTCCTTAGCATTTTAGAAAGTATCGGCTTATCGAGTTATCTTCTGGAAGAGGGCCAAAGACCTCATATCTTATATGCCGGAAATGAAGAACTCCAAGAAGAAGTGAAGTCAGGATTGGAAAAAATCAGCAAATTACGCATCGCTCCAAATATTCAGCCGGTTCTGGGAAAGGAAAACATTTACCCGGCTCAAAATCAGCTCAATGAAATCTACAAAGATGTCCGGAAAAGACAAACCGGCGGAATCAGGGAAGTCTTATCCTGGACGGAAGGCAACTTTACCTCCACCGCATCAGCACTCGGTCGGGTGATCCGTTTTTTGAGCGAAAAATACGAACCAGAAAAAGGGGTCATGGGAGTTGATATTGGATCATATGCCACAATTATTGCCGCGGCATCTGCGGGAGAGGAAACACTCCGGGTCTTTCCAGGGCTTGGTGTTGGAGCCGGCTGTACCGGAATCCTGAAAGAGGGTTCCCTGGAGGATATTACCCGCTGGCTGCCGCTCAAACTAGCCGAGCAGGACGTCCTGGACTATATCTATAACAAGTCCGCGTATCCAGCCAGTCTGCCGACAGAGACTGAACACCTGGAAATTGAAATTGCCCTCGCCAAACAAGCTTTAAGAATTGCTTCTAAGAAAACCATCCCCAGCCTTCATAAGCGATCTACAGCGTTCAGCTCGCTTATGCCGCCGATTGAACCTATCATTGGATCAGGCAGAATTCTGACTCAGGCTCCTACTCGATCACAAAGCCTTTCAATTCTACTCGATGGTATTCAACCAACCGGTGTAACAACACTCGCGCTGGATCAAAACGGCTTATTGCCTGGATTGGGTGCAGCAAGTGATATCAATCCTCTGTTAACTGTCCAGGTTGTTGAATCAAACACATTCCTGAATTTAGGCACAATTATTGCACCTATCGGGTATGCCAGACCCGGAACCCCGATTCTAAGAATCCAGGTCAACCGGGAAGATGGGAGAAATTTTACCCGTGAAATAAAATTCGGTGTATTAACAGCTCTTCCAATCGAATTAGGAGAGAAAGTTTCCCTCCACCTCCGCCCTCTACACCGTTTCGATGTCGGCATGGGAGGTCCTGGCAAGAGCGGAAAAGTGAACGCAGTAGGTGGATCATTAGGCATTATCATTGATGCCCGGGGGCGTCCGCTACACTTTTTCCAGAATCAGGAAAAGAATTGGAACAGGAACAAGACCTGGATTAAAACTCTGCTGAAATTTGAGTAATGGAACCAGAGCAGAGAAACCTAAGCTATAATGGAACTTATGTTTAGTAAGGTAAAGCACATCCACGCACATACAAATATCAGGCGGGAGCGTATTCTGTCTTCAGCCGGATATGTAATTGTTCGCCGTATGCAGAAAGTCACTCCCACTGATGTGATTGTGGCTGCGCCGCTCACTGCTAAATATTTATTGCTTGAAATTGCCCAGGGTTTAAATGTGACCCCTGCCCGGGCAGATGAACTGCTTCAACGCCAGGCCGGAGATGAACTTTCAACAGGAGATATAATTGCTGGTCCGGTAGGTTTATTCAAGCGAGTTATCCGGGCTCCATTTTCGGGGCATGTGAGAATTGCCGGAGAAGGAAAAGTGCTTTACGAGATCACCTCAAAACCATTTGAACTTCAAGCTGGCATGGAGGGAACGGTAACCAATATCATCCCTGAACGGGGAGCAATCATTGAAACCCGGGGTGCATTAATTCAGGGTGTGTGGGGCAATGGGAAAATCACCTATGGTGTTATTCAACCAGTCAGCAATAATCTTAACCAGGAATTGGTGGCGGAACAAATAAATATCGGATTCCGGGGAGCAATTCTGGCAGCTGGATACTGCAGCAATTCGGAAATTCTGGAAATCGCTGGCAATATCCCAATTAAAGGGTTAATCTTGGGAAGCATCTCATCAGATTTGATTCCAGCCGCTCAATCAATGAATTATCCTATCATGGTTATTGACGGATTTGGATCAACTCCAATGAACAGCGCTGCAGAGGAAATACTGATAGCCAATAAAGACAGGAATATTGCTTTAAACGCTCAGGCGCATGATCCGTTTTTAGGAAAACATCCTGAAATAATAATCTCCCGGCCAAACCAACCAGAACCCGAATTACCGATTGAGTCTGAAACCCTTTCTTCTGGGAAAAAGGTTATCATTGTTAATGGTCCCCAGGCACCTCAAATCGGGACAATAGACTATATTCATCCCAGAAAACAGATATTATCCAACGGCATTGAAGCCCGGACAGCTGAAATATCCTATGGCCATGATAAACGAGCTGCAATTCCGCTATCAAACGTTGAAATTCTTGTAGAATAAGGACGAATAACATTTTGCCGCCTAATTGACAGGGCAAATTGAGGAGAGAAAACTATGGGCATGATGAATGATTTTGATGATCTGGAATTCGAGGATATAGATTCTGAAGAAACTATCGCAACAAGCAGGGGATCCAACCGGACCTTCCTGGTTGTTGCCGGAATCCTCGGCGGAATCCTCCTGATTGCATTACTCGCTATTGCCGGTTACGCTGTGGTAATCTTACCCGGTCGTGATACCGGACAGCAGACCCAGGTAGCAGCAATCAATGCTACCAATACCGCTGTCGCGGAAGAAGCCCGGCTTACTGTAATAGTAATGAGGGGCTCATTAACGCCAACCTTTACAGCTACCCTTCCGCCGGTAACCGAAACTTTAACACCAGTCCCCACCAACATCCCCACTAACACTGCCACCCCTGTATTGGCACCCACCAATACACCCGAACCAACCAGTGAGGGAACGGTAGATCCGGCAACTGAGACTGTTGCAGCCCTGCTGACTCAGCAAGCAGGAGAAGGAGAAGAAACGCCAATCCCGACAGCTACTGCACTGCCAGACACAGGGTTTGCAGATGATTTCGGTGTCCCCGGACTTCTCTTAGTTGCAGGTGTGTTAATGGTAGTAATCATCCTCAGCCGCCGTTTGCGCGTATCCTCAACGTAGAAACCTGCTGAATTACCCTGTCAGTTTTCTTTGTTAAAACAGACAACCACGGCAGTCAACAAGATTGCCGTGGTTGTTTTGTTAATTACCGGTTTTCGTTCAGGTGATATTTTCCGCGACTGTCTCCCCATATACTAACAGAGCTTGAACCATCTCTTCGCTTCTACCCTCAGCATATACCCGCAAAACTGGTTCAGTTCCCGAAGGGCGGATTAACAGCCAGGACTCATCTTCCATAATATATTTCACGCCATCCACCGTCAACAGATCAATAACTTTGATCCCCCCAATTTCATCCGGCTGATTATCAAGCAAATAACCCACCATTTTTTGTTTCCGGATAGGATATTTCAACCGTTGATCTTTCCGCTCATAATACGCCGGACCGACTTCGTCCAGCAATTCGTTAACCAAGGTGTTGAGCGATTTCTGATATACAGCAACCATTTCAATCAGCAGCAGCCCCATCAAAACCCCATCACCTTCCGGAATGTTTCCCCGGAATGAAATTCCCCCAGATTCTTCTCCTCCGATGAGGATATCCTCTGAGATCATATAATCAGCTATATGATTAAATCCTACAGGTGTTTCATAAACTGGCAAATCGTACTTACCAGCCAGCCGGTCAATCATTCTTGTAGTGGATACTGTTCGTACGACAGGGCCTTTCCAGCCCCGTTCTTCAACGAGATAGCGGAATGCCAGAGCCATAATTTTATGGGGATCGACAAAATTACCTCTTTCATCCATTGCGCCAATCCGGTCTCCGTCACCGTCCAGTGCCAAACCAAGATTGCCCATGCCTGTGCTGATCGCCCCCGCTAGGGCGCCCAGATGGGAGCCGATCGGTTCTGGATGCGCTCCTCCAAATCCCGGGTTCATCTCACCCCGGATTTC
This sequence comes from uncultured Anaerolineales bacterium, assembly GCA_965372765.1. Lineage (GTDB taxonomy): Bacteria > Chloroflexota > Anaerolineae > Anaerolineales > UBA11858 > B10-G9. The sequence goes on along the minus strand of CBDVDO010000037.1, from coordinate 2,561 downwards.
TTTAACCTCGCAACCTGTCCCGGTCAAAATCCCCTTAATCATGCCTCGTCCGGATCCATGCATGGAATCCACCACCACCTGGGGAGGATTTGCTGCAATCGCGTCGAAATCGATCAGGGTTCTCAGATGTTGATAATAATCCGGAACGGGATTAAAGTTCACAATCAACCCATCCTCCACGGCCTGGTCCCACTCCATTAAATTCGGACCCCGTCCCCTTTCCTGGTTGTCATTTAAGTAAATTTCCACCCGCCGGGATTGTTCAGGCGAAGCTGAGCAACCATTGGCAGCCTTTAACTTGACTCCGCTATAGCGGGGAGCGTTATGCGATGCAGTGATGACAATGCCCCCAATCGCATTTAAGTTTTTTACTGCATAGGATATAGATGGTGTGGATGAATCGGCTTGTGCTATATGCACTTTGTACCCATTGGCAGCCATCACCCGGGCAACTTCCCGGGCATATCGATCTGATAAAAATCTGGTGTCAAAACCCACCACAATCCGGTCAACATCCGGGTTGATGTCTCCTGCAGATTTGCTGTGCCAGTGTCCAGAATGAATAGCATCTGCGATCGCCTGGGTGACCAGGCGCAGATTGTGGAAAGTGAAAGTGTCAGAGATGACTGCCCGCCAGCCATCAGTGCCGAAATTAATAGGCATACTTCTTGCTCCTAGCTCTATACAATTTTTGAATGTATCCTATTCTATCATTGATAATCCTGATCGACAGGTTCAACTCTCTCCATCGAGGGGGAATTGATTCTGTCCCTGAAATTCACAGGTTGAACTGGAAGGTCAATTACATTCATTGAAAACTTGAGTTGTGTTAAAATCTATTTTTAGAGTACCTATGGATTCCAAAACGATTTACTCATTTCTCCACGAACATTTTCTCTTTAATTACCTGACCGATGAAGAATTAGGTCAGATTATGCCGTTATTTAAACCCATCGTATTAGAAAAGGGAGAAATCCTCTACAGGACAGGATTCCCGGGGAGAAATTTTTTCCTTATTGTATCCGGACAAATCATTCTTCAGGATGATGATCAGAACTCATCTGTGATCAACGCCAAAGGTCATTTTGGAGAACAAGCGATTTTTAAAGAGGGGCTGCGGAGCGAAACGGCTCAAGCGCTAGAAAAGTCGGTCATCCTGGCAGTAAATAAACGCGGTTTTCTGGCCATCCTCACTGCGTACCCATCAATAAAATCCAGAATTTCCGGCATGAAAATCAGTGATACTATTCTTCAAAACCATGACTTTTCCTGGATCGGCGCTGATGAAACGGTCCGTTTCGTAGACCGCAAACACATCAACGTTTTTTATACCCAGATGATGCTTCCGCTGGTTTTCTTGTTCTTAACCGGGACCGGCGCAGTTCTTCTTGATCTAAATTTAGGGTTATTTCTGCCAATCACATTTCTGATCTTCTGTTTATGGAGCATATGGTTGTGGCTTGATTGGCGGAATGATTTTTATCTTGTCACCAGTGAACGAGCAGCCTGGGTGGAAAAAGTGATCTGGCTTCACGACCAGCGGAGAGAGGTTCCCCTCCAGTCTATTCTGTCGGTCAATATCTCAACAAACCAGATTCAGCGCCTCTTTGGGTATGGGGACGTTATTATTCGCACATATACGGGAAATATCCCAATGCGGAACACTGCCCATCCTAAAATGCTGCTGGACCTGATTGCCGAAGCGCAGGAAATATCAAAAACGAGGGCACAAAGAATAGAAACCGCGGACATCAACCAAACCATCCGCACACGACTGGGTCTATCAGGAAATTCAACCTCCCTGGAAACCGATCCTGAGTTTACTGATTTGGAAATGGAGGGAGGTCCCCAACTAACGGAGACGATCACTCCTCTCCAGGAATTCATTAATCTCTTTCGCGCCAGGTATGAGTTAAACGGGGTAATCAATTACCGGAAACATATATTTGTCCTGGTCTGGAATTCCTGGTGGCTTTTGTTGGCTTTTGCCGGCCTTGGAGTCTCCTTTTTTGCCCGTTTAGTCGGACTCTTGACCTATCCATCTCTTCCGCTGATCTTAATACTTCTTGCTGTGAATTTGGCCGCCCTGGGTTATGTGTTTGCTGACTGGGCAAATGACCGTTTTCAGATTACGGATAAATATATCATTGACCTGGATCGAAAACCCTTTGGGCGAGAAACCAAACGATCTGCACTGCTGGAAAATGTTCTCAGCCTGGATTGTAAAAGGGAGAATATAATCCAAAGGATGTTTGATTTTGGCACAGTCGCGATCAATGTTGGAGATATTCAATTGGACTTTGAACATGTCTCTCATCCCATAACTGTCCAAAATGAAATATTTGAACGATATAACACTGCAGTACAGCAAAAAGAGCTGGAAGATGCTCACCGGCGGCGGGATGATATGGTAGAATTTTTAGCGGCTTATCACGAAGAAAGCACTAGTGAAATGCCAGGTCCTGAAAGTGAAGATTCCTGATTACGTATTAGCGGTAGATCACTGGAGCAGACTCCCTATGGCAGTACGAGAAATTATTATTGTCCCCCATCCAACGTTA
>CBDVDO010000036.1:0-9600 GCA_965372765.1 uncultured Anaerolineales bacterium | reverse complement strand
CAAAGGAAACGGCTTCTAACCGAATCGGATCCAGAAAAGTTTGTCCACCAGCTGGAGGAAATCTTTGCCCCTGTTGAAGGTTGAGAGACTTAATATTCATTGCTCTCATTAATTAACTCTCAGGGCCCTTTGGTACTCCCTCCGGTCGCAGAACGGGCTTGACGAGGGGGCTGTATAGTAATCAGCATTTCGACTGCGTTCAGCCCTACGGGCTTCATTACGCCTGTCCTGAGTCCTTCGACTCCACTTCGTTTCACTCAGGATAAACTCAGCCGAAGGGATCAATGAGTTAAGCTTCTTTGCTAGAACCAACGCGCTTAACTCTCAGAGCGGACACCGCTCTTTTGCGGTGGTAGTCGAAGAGTTCATAACCTTAAAATCTGCATTTCGACTGCGTTCAGCCCTGGAGGGCTTCGCTCCGCTCAATGAGTTAAAGCCCTTGGGAAGAAATTGTCTAGAGAAGTTAAGAAATGGGGGAAAAACATGGCCTATTATGTATATATCTTGCGATGTTCCAATGGGACCTTCTATACCGGATCAACTTCCAATCTCCAAGAGCGAGTACTTGATCATATCTCTGGATTTGATCCAAAAGCGTATACATTTCAATTACGACCAGTGAAACTTGTCTGGGCGGAAGAGTTTGAAACAAGAATTGACGCATTAAATATAGAGAAGCAAATCAAGGGTTGGTCTCATGCCAAGAAACAAGCCTTGATAGAGGATGATTTTGAAGAAATCCATCAGATCGTAAAACAAGAAAGAAAAAGGCGGGAGAAATGAATATATTAACTCTCAGAGCCCTTCGATTTCCATCTCGGCGGAGTGTATGCAGAGCGGAGCGAAGTGCTCAATGAGTTAAGTTTCTTTGATCGAACCAACGCGCTTAACTCTCAGAGCGGACACCGGCGCCGAGCGCAGTCGAGGCGAAGGTGGTAGTCGAAGAGGGAATGTACTGTAACTCGCCATTTCGACTGCACTCAGCCCTACGGGCTTCATTCCGCTCAATGAGTTAAGGGTTGTTATTGAAGAAAGGGTAAACCGCAAATCAACTTTTAACCTTAAACTTTTCAACGATTCCCCCCGTCCATTTGTCAACCTCAACGATGCTTTAAATCCAGATACCCGGCTCCAGAGAACATATTTGTCAATTCCTCAGCCTGCACATCCAGAATTTTACTATTGGCAAAATATGGAAAATCAAACTTTGTGGGATCCCCGGCGTTTTTACCTGGGATTGGCATTAATCGGGCTGTAAGGGGCTTGTTGAGTCTGATTGAGAGAGCTGCCAGGTCAAATAGTATTGCTGTGATCTCTTCCGGTGACAAATCCCCGGGAAGCGGTATCGTATCCAACCCTGTTCCGCAGACAGTAGAATAAAGCAGCAAATCCTTAATGCCGAGCAAACCCTCAGCAGCCCGATTCGCCAGGACAGCGTCTTCCAGCAAGGGGAGCATTAACCCGCTGAACCCGGTCCGGGGAAAATTAGCCCGGTCGATAGTATCGGCAAGGAAGGCAGCAGCAGCCAAAGAGCCATGGTCCCCCAATCGTTTCACCCCGAGGGATTCAAGGGCAGTCCCGATGGATAAGCCAGCCTCGGGAAACGGCGCAAGTGAGTAATCAATTCCGCCATATGCGGCAGCAGTGATTTTCTCCAAATCTTGTGAAATCCGGGTTAGTATACTTGCTTGATCTTCGAGAAGGAAGATCAGATTACCCCTGGCTTCTTCAAAAGAAGAAGCTTCTGAAAAAGCCTTCACTGCAAGATCAGCCGCTTCCACAGCGATGGCAAAAATCGGATTTTCATTTCCATGGTAAGCTGCCGGGAAAAAAGGAGAGCCGGGGGGGACATTGCCCAGGGCGGCAAAGTACAGGTTGGAAAAACCATTCGGATCAATTGGGGCAAGCCGGTGAATGATTTCTCCGCAAGAACGGAGGGCACTTAAAGAGATTCCTTTTTTGGGGACAGTCATCAATCCGGAACAGAAAGTGTTTTCTGTTGACTGAATCAAATCCGGGATGAGGGCGTAACTCTCTGGGTGGGAAGGTATCGCAGGACCGAGAGATAAGTAATCAAAACCAAGAGAGTTCAGTGAACGTTCTAAATCACCTGCGTAAGATAAAACCCGTTCATTCTGTAAGTCTTTCAAAATGAGTGGAAACGGGGGTGATGCAAAACGAATCGTTTGGACCTGATACCCGGCAGATTCAAAGTGCTTTTTTGCCTCTCTGGCAAATTTTTCCCAACGGTTGAGGGCTTCTTTCCGGATGGGATCGCCGGGATTCTCAAAGTAGGTCACTGAGCGTATTTTCATCTAATGGGTCCTGGATCAAGTTTTGATTTTGGAGAATTGGATTTACTTTAGGAGCTTGGGTTATTCAGCGGGTTTATTCAAATCATTCCGGATGATTTCCCTCAGGGTATCAATAGAGAGAAACTCCCCGTTTTTATCTGCAAAAAACCAGTGCAGCCAGCCATTCCCCGGTTTTCCCTCCAGGATATGTTTTGCTGTTTGATGAATTGACCCTTCAAACCCGTTGTAAAGTAAATTTCCGTTTGGTTTCACTACGGCAGTTTGCTTCGGGTTTTGATTAAAATAAAGGAATTGTCCGGGTTTTATTAACCCGTATTCAAGTAAGTGTGGAAAAGGCACCCGGGGCGCCAAGCGTTTTTTATCCTTGATGTCGAAGGCTTGGTCTGTATACTCTTCTGGTTGAATCTGGTCAATCCGTTTCTTGGCTATGGGAATATAAAATTTATCCTGCTCGATTCCAATCCAATTCCTATGCAGGATTTTGGCAGCAGATCCGGTCGTTCCGGTACCGAAGAAGGGATCGAGAATAACATCTCCCGGATTTGTGGAAGAAAGAATCACGCGGTACAGCAATGCCAGGGGTTTTTGGGTGGAGTGAACCCTTTCTCCGTTGACCCGGATTCGCTCTTTCCCTTTGCAAATTGGCAGATTCCAGACGCTGCGCATTTGTTTTCCATCATTAAAGGGTTTCATGGCGTGATAGTTGATAGTGTATTTTCCACCCTCTGATTTTTTAGCCCAAATTAATGTCTCGTGGGCATTCGTAAAACGAACGCCGCGGAAATTCGGCATGGGATTATTTTTTTCCCAGATAATTTCGTTAATGATCCAAAACCCGGTATCCTGAAGAAGTTTTCCAACCCTGTAAATATTGTGATAGGTGCCAATTACCCAAATGGCGCCATCTTCTTTCAGCAGCCGATGCGCAGCTTTTAACCAGGCTTCTGTAAAGGAGTCATATGCCTGGAAATCATCAAATTTATCCCATTCATCATCCACGCCATCCACTTTGCTGAAATCAGGCCTCCATAAGTCGCCTTTAATCTGCATGTTATAAGGAGGATCCGCAAAGATCAGGTCGATTGAATTCTCGGGGAGAGCATTCATTTCCTGAACAGCATCCCCGTGAATAATCCGGTTAATTGGCAGGGCTTTTTCGGTCATAAGTGATTATATTTCCGATATATATATCAAATCGGTGGCTCTTGAGTTCTCTGACGGAGGACTTCAAACATTAGAACTGCCCCAGCAGCAGCGGCATTTAAGGATTCGGAACCATCATTCATAGGGATATGAATCCAGGCATCAGCCAGATCGCGAGAGTGTTTTCCTGGTCCATGGGCTTCTCCACCAACGATCAATGCCAGGGGGAGACAAAGATCAGCGTCCCAAATCCGGGAACCCCCCTCCATGTCCGCCCCGAAGATAGTCAGGCCATCCGTGACCTGGCGGATCTTTTCCCAACTGAAGCTTAATATCGGAAGCCGGAAATGGGCGCCCATTCCCGCTCGAATCACCTTGGGAGAGAAGGGATCCACCGTTCCAGGAGAGAGCAAAAAACCATCCGCGCCGGCTGCCTGCGCAGTACGCAGCAGTGTGCCCAGGTTACCTGGATCGCGGATTTCATCCGCAATCATCAAAAAATCAGCCTCCGCTGGCAAGAGAAGCGGTTTGAGAGGTAGGATGGCAAGAATTCCCTGGGGGGTTTCTGTATCGCTGGCTGCTTTGATTACTTCCTCAGATACTTCCTCACAATGAACATTTTGCTTTAGAAATGCCTCCACCAGATTTTGACTACGGGGATCGAGATCCGAAGTGTAAATCACCAGCTCCGGGATCTGGAAAGTATTAAGCGCTTCCTCAAGCAGGCGTATTCCTTCGACAATAAAAGCGAGTTCTTTTTTCCGGGATCTGGATTGGGATTGGAGAAGCCGGATGCGCTTTATTTTGGGGTTCTGGACGGAAGAAATCATAACTGAGCCTGGTCTCAAACTGAGGAGGATACAGAATCGATTGTAGCATTAAAACAAAAAAGGACAGGATTGCCCTGTCCTTCTTAGCATATTTGTGGAATTAGCTGATGGCTGCTTTGGCTTTCTCCACCACTTCTGTGAAAGCTTCCGGATGCCGGACGGCCATATCTGCCAGTATCTTGCGATTGAGGTTGATATTGGCTTCCTTTAATCCGTAAATGAAGCGGCTATAAGGAAGACCATTCAACCTGGAGGCAGCGTTGATCCTGGTTATCCATAAGCGGCGCAAATCCCGTTTCCTTGTGCGGCGGTCCCGATATGCATACCAGAGACTCTTCAGCATGGCTTCGTTTGCGCGGCGGTAAAGGCGGCTTCTTGTGCCGTAATTCCCTTTCGCCATTTTGATTATTTTCTTGTGCCGTCGCCGGCGGGTTATACCTGTTTTTACTCGTGACATTTTGTTCTCTCCTGCAGACCCCTGGGCGCCGGTTGCGATCTCCATTCTGGAAAGGCACCTGTTACTGCACCCAGCAGCTGCGATAATTAATGTTTCCAACCTGATTTTCTAGTTTTCTAAATTTAAAGGGCAGACACCGAGAAGGAAGGCGGTTAAGGTTGGATGATAACCACTCTGCACTCTTCTGGGAAATTTAGAAAAGGAAGTATTATTCTTTTAAAGGGGCTATAACCATGAGCATGGAATAGCCTTCCCGGGAAGGTCTTTGTTCTATAACACCAACATCGCTGAGTTCTTCAGCGATACCGTTCAGCATTTTCAGGGCAATCTCTGGATAATGCACTTCCCGACCCCGGAACTGAATCCGGACGTTAACTTTTTTATTGGTAGTAAGCCATCTTCGGGCATCACGCACTTTAAAGTTTCGGTGATGATCGGTGGTTTTTGGGCGCAGGCGAATTTCTTTTACCTCAACGATTTTTTGTGCCTTGCGAGCCCGCTGGCGCTTTTTTTCCTGTTCATAGAGGAATTTCCCCAGATCCATGACCTTGCAAACAGGCGGATTGCCATTGGGGGATACCTCAACCAGATCTAACTCGGCTTCCTTCGCAATCGCTAGGGCTTCTTCTGTCGGAACTACTCCTATGTTTTCCCCTTCGGGACCAATTAGACGAACTTCGCGAGCCCTGATACGATCATTCGCCCAGTAGTTAATTTTTCCTATTGTTCTCTCCTTTTTATTTATACTTAGACTTCGATAATACCATATTTAAGGGAAAAACGTCAACGGAGGAATACAGGGGCAGGGAGTTTCTCAGTGGCCTCCGCTGCCCCCGTATTTTAGACTTGATCGTGGTTTTTTATTTCCTCAGCCATTCTGACGAGAAGATCTTCAATGCTGATTGGGTCCAGCTGGGCACCTGTTCGTAATCGGGGAGCTACTGTTTCAGCTTCCTCTTCCCGATCTCCTACAACCAGCATATAGGGGATCTTTAATTTTTCAGCGTCCCGGATTTTTGCGCCCATCCGGTCTGCTCTGCTATCCACTTTGATCCGGATGCCGTTTTCCCGCAGTTTTTCAGCAGCCTTTTCAACATAAGGCAAATTGCGATCTGTAATCGGAATCAATACAGCTTGAGTTGGAGCCAGCCAGAATGGAAAAGCTCCTCCGTAATGCTCCACCAAAACGCCCATAAACCGCTCCATAGACCCCAGTAAAGCCCGGTGGATCATATAGGGACGATGCTGTTTTCCATCTTCAGCAACGTAGGTCAGATCAAAACGATCGGGCAGATTAAAGTCAAACTGGATGGTGCTTAATTGCCATTCCCGGTCCAGGGCGTCAATCATTTTAAGATCTATTTTCGGACCATAAAATGCAGCCCCGCCCTCATCAATGTCGAAAGGTAAATTTGCCCGTTCCAGAGCGGCTCGCAGTGCTTCAGTAGCGTCATCCCAGCGCTTGCTATCTCCGGGGGATTTATCAGGGTCGCGAGTTGCCAGGTAAGCATGGAATTCCTTCATGCCGAATCCGCGCAGAATGTGCAGGCAGAAGTTAAGCACCCGGTCGATTTCTTCCGGCATTTGCTCCGGGCTGCAGAAGATATGGGCATCATCCTGGGTGAATCCACGAACCCGCAGCATGCCGTGCAAAACTCCGCTGCGCTCGTAACGGTATACCGTCCCCCACTCCGCCCAGCGCAGGGGAAGATCCCGATAACTGCGAAGCGAGTTTTTGTAGATCATGATATGGAATGGACAGTTCATCGGTTTCAGAAAATATGATTCCTCATCAATGTCCAAGGGGGAATACATATTTTCTTCGTACCAGGTTAAGTGTCCGCTGGTTTCCCACAGCTGGGCTTTTCCAATATGGGGTGAATAAACAAACTCGTACCCGTTCTTCAGGTGTTCATCCATGCAGTATTGTTCCGCTTTGTAGCGCACATAAGCCCCGTTGGGATGCCAGAGCACCAAGCCGCTGCCAACATCGGGGTTGGTGCTGTAGAGATCAAGATCTTTTCCCAACCGACGATGGTCGCGCTTTTTCGCCTCCTCCAATTTTTGGAGGTAGTTGTTTAGCTCCTGCTTTGTTTTCCAGGCGGTACCGTAAATACGCTGCAGCATGGGGTTCCGCTCATCTCCGCGCCAGTAAGCGCCGGCAACATTGAGCAGTTTAACCGCTTTGGGATTAATGTCCTTGGTGCTCTCAACGTGTGGTCCCCGGCAAAGGTCAACAAAATCGTCATGGGTGTAGATTGAGATTACCGTCTCTTCTTCCAACGGCTCCCCATATTCATCAAAGCCACCTGCTTCCAGGCCGGTGATCAAATCCTGTTTATAGGGCTGATCCTTGAAAATCTCACGAGCCTCATCGGCTGATAATTCCCTGCGAATAAACTCGTGCTCCTCAGAGAAAACTTTCCGCATCCTTTTTTCAATTTCTTCCAGATCCTCCGGAGTTAAGGGCCGGGGCAGGTCAAAATCGTAGTAAAAACCATCAGCTATAGGGGGCCCAATGGCAATCTTGGCAGCGCCTTCAGGGAATATATCCCGCACTGCCTGAGCCATCACATGGGCAGTGGAATGCCTGATTTTCCACAGCTCAGATCCCAGATAATTGTCTTTTGCCATAACACACCTCCATAAAAATAAAAACTCCTGCCAACTGGGGCAAGAGTCTCTCGCGGTTCCACCCAGATTTAAGCCGACTGCCGCCGGACTTATCTCATGGGGCCTGTAACGGGGCCAATCGGTTCGCCTTACTTACTCTGCCAGGAGGGTTCAGGTTTCCGCTCGCAGGTGGTTTTCACGGATAGTCTGCCAAGAAAGTTTTCAGTCTCTGACTTTCTTTCCCTGTTGAGGACTAAATCCGCTACTCGTCCCGGTCAATGCGTTTTATTTATTGCTGGATATTATAGCGTCTTTTTACGGAAAAGCAAGTTGGCAGTCAGCTCCTATGCCTTTAAGGTTGTTTTCTCTCCTTCCGGCTTTTCAGTTCTGGATGGCATCCATGTAGCTTTTAATTTCAGGGACTGTGGTCAATTTCTCGTAAAAGAAATTATTTACGATATTGATCACTTCATCCCGGGCTGTTTCCACATGGAGAGGAAGGTTTTGACCTTGTCTTTGGTCCTCCAGCGTATCTCTTAGCTGAAGTAAATGCTGGACTACAATGGTTTCCTCGTCTCCTTCCAGAGCCCGGACTACTTCCAGAATCAGCTGGTCAGCTTGGGATTTTACGCTATCTACCGAGATGCTCGATTCGGGAAAACTGCATTCATCCATAGTACGGATCAATGCCCAGACCTGGTAAAGCATGGATGAAGGTTCATCGAACAGCTCCCGGATCAAGGCTGCCTCGCCGTACCTGCCGGTTAATCGAAATATGTTGTACATCCTTTTAGCAGCCTTCCCATAATTTATGTCTTTGGTAAGGTATTTGTTAACCTCTTTTTCCAGCTGGGTGACGTATTGGTCCAGGGCGTTAGCAGAGACATGCTGGGCAAGTTTGGAAAAGATAGGAATTGAATCTGCATCCAGGTAAATCTCCTGGAAATAGGGATCTAGGAAACCATCCAACGGGGTGATTGATCCATTCGGAGCTTCCCAGGTAACATCCAGCATATTACTGGCATTTACCAACTCTCCCCGAATTGGATCCGCAACCACCCAGTCCAATTTGCACCAGCCGGGATCCTGGGAGACTTCAAACCAGTCAATAACCATCGGATCACCGGAGGGAGAGGTTGCCTTGATCTGGCCCTCCCGGATTTGATCAACTGTCCAGGAGATGGAACTGCCGGCTGTATAAGTGCGATCTCCTCTAATGACATCAACGGGGTAAGATCCAAAACGGACTTCCATCAACTGGAAGGTTGGTCCTGATTCTGTTGACAGTGCTTTCTCACGTATCAATTCAGCCAACACCTGACAGGATTCTTTCCGGCTGTCGGTGATAATATTGATGCGTTCAAAATAATCCGCATCGCCTGGATAGATCTGAATTTTAGACTGGGCTGCTGATCCAGAAAGAGCCAGAGCAGTTTCAATTTTCCCTGGAATGTCTTTAAATTCAACCAGTTGGCCCAGTTTTCTGAAGTGTGCCAGGTCTTTAGAACTGAAATCCAGCATCGACACCTTGTGGCCGAATACGCCGGATCGTTCATCAAAAACCACCTCATCTTCTTCCTGGGCAGAGGATATTGCAGTCAGCCAATGCAGGGCATCTGATTCATTCAACTCAATTCCTAATCGTTGAGCTGATTCAATAATTTGCTGCAGATCCTTATTGGGTGAAGATTGATTAGAGGTCATGGATTGTTCTCCTTAGATAGGGGAGGAGATGGGAAGTGTAATATGATCAGACACAACAAACTTTAATATTTGTTGTGTCTGATTTATTTCGTATGCTGAGAAAACCCACCCTGGAGAGTGCTATTTACTTATTTGGGAGGTTCACATTCCTGGATAAATAAATCATATTCCGGGCAGGATGATCCATCAGGGAAGACACAGGTCCCGATATTGTCGCCAGCTATGATGGTGTATCCTTGTCTCTGGCAGAATGAAAACTCAGATCCACAGCGACCAGCCAGGAAATCCCATTCATCACATTCGTTTCCATCAGGAAATATGCAGATACCCTGGGTGCCTTTATCGGTATCCCTCATTTCCAGTTCATATCCCATTTCCTGGCAGTAAAAAGATGCCGGGTTAGGTATACCGATGAAAGGATCTCCTTCTTCACCCTCAGCTTTTTCAATAAACGGGGTGGGGTCTGGCTCTGCTTGTGATCCCGCGCATCCGGTTATGAGAAATACCCCAAGCAAAAGTAGAGATACTGCTAGATACG
>CBDVDO010000035.1:0-9637 GCA_965372765.1 uncultured Anaerolineales bacterium | reverse complement strand
GGAAGATATGGGTGTTGTCTATGCCGCCCCCAGGCCGCTTTGCTCCTTAACGGGGTATGACTACGGGGTTACCCGGTGGGATCGAGTTAAATTTGAGAGCCCTGAAATAGCAGAATTTGCCCGTTATTTTGGAAAACCTGATCTGAACCTTGAAGTAGACCCTGAGGGCAAAAAGATCGTTTCCGCTGAAGTGATCCGCGATGCGGTTTGCGGAAACACCCGTCATGTCGCTGAAAAAATCGTTGGTCTTTCTACAGATGAAGTCCTGGATAAAGCCAATTTACTTCACAAGCATTTTCCCTGCCTGACCACCATGACCAAACTTGATGATTTTGACCACGAAACTCTCATGCATGAATCCGGTCATCAACTTACGGATAATATCGCTAAACAAATCAGCCCTGATTAAATAACCCTTCTTCTGCTCAGCCAAACGCTATATACCTTAGAGATTTTCCTTATCCATTTCTAAAGAACCAACATCCCTGCCGAGATGGCAATCAATAATTGTGCCCCGAAATATGTGGTCAGGTTTAATGCCTTGTAGGATTTAAAAGAGCCTTGTAATCTATTTATCGCCAGGAGAAGATCTGAGACGATAAATAATATTGCCCCGGCAAATATCATCAAGGTTCCAATTTTTGGTACCTGGTACCACAGCTCACTGGCAAGCCACCCCATTACCAGAATGATCACAACATAAATTATGACTGGTATTTTTTGGGTTCCAAGTCTGGGGAAAATTAGACAAACAAACCCAAGACCAATGATGATGAATGGAATCGGCAGCCACCAACTCAGGGCATTAATTTCTGAGATAAAAGCAGTGATGTAAAAGAAATGAGCCAATAAAAAGGCCGCCAACCCTGCCAGGAATCGATCGGTAGGCAGCATGAGGAATATATCCCCTGCCAGAGAACAAATCAAGCCCCCGATTATCAGCATCTTATAAACCGATAGGGTATTCCCTCCCAGGATAGCTGTCAGGCAGATCAGTACCATCGTCAGCGGTTTGAGAACGTAAAACATCCACCCGGGCTTATGATAGGCAAACCAAATACATCCTGCCGCAGAAATAAATACCGAAATTAAGAGGGGGGATATCCACATATCTTTTAGCAGTCCAATTAACGAGATCAAAACTTGCTGAGCCGATCCCTTGATTTACACGAACTGAGAATCATTTAGGTCGAAGGTATCGATCGAGGGTTCAGAACAAATAGGTCGCCCCAACCACACCTTCAATAAACTGGTCAGGCATCTCCCTCGCGAATCGGCTGATTGCTTTAAATCCTGTACAGTGCCCCGGCACTACCAGCTGAGGTTTTATGCTTTTTATATACTCTACAGTCTGATCAATCTCATCCTCGCTTGCCCGGGCCAGGTGTAATCCTCCTATTACTGCATGGATCGTGTCAACCCCGGAAAATTCCCTGGCATGTTCTATGGTGTTCACAATGCCCGAGTGAGCACACCCGGATAACACAACCAACCCTTTACCTTTGACATTAATCACAATAGCCTGATCTTCTTCGAGGTCATCAGGTATAAAATCCGGGCCATTTCGATATCTTAATTGACTCGATCTTCCAGACTCTTCAAAGCTATTCCTGGGAACATAGCCCGTGGTCCAACATCCAGGTGCAAGTTGATATGGCCCCTCAGAGAGAATAATCTCCGCGCCGGCTGCCTGCCATTCCCCTTGGGGTGGCGGTAAAATCGGACCAACCATCGTGCCATCATCCTTGACCTTCCAGCGTTCACGAAATGCTGCTGGATGGGCAATGATCGGAATCCGGGAGTTGGTCATCCACTCCTTAATGTCATTTTCATTAACAGGCCTATCCCACTCCTTGTATTTGGGCAGCAAATCAAGCCCGATTAACAAATCGGTCATAGCCTCGTAATGGTCGAAGTGTCCGTGACTGAGGGCGATTTTTGTTAGAGAAGTTTTATCCAGCTTCATAAGGCGCATATTTTCCATCAATGCGATTTTAGAAACACCTGCGTCCCACAATATTTTCCCCTCCTGATCATTCAGTTGGATCAGGACCGAAAGTCCATGCTCTGCTAACAATGCCTCCTCGGTGAAATACTTTACCCGGTCAGATGACTTTACGATCAGATCAGCCTTATTGTCAACAAGGACCGTTAAGGATGCCTGGTCCACCGATCCAAACTCTTCAGATTTATTCATCACTTTCCTCCTCGTTTTTAATTACTCCCCGATGAAGTATCTCAACCGCCACAACTCCTGGAGGGTAAAACAGTAATATCTTTGAACTCTGTTGATTTCTCTCGTGTTGTTAAATCACTTCTTTAAAGTATAGCGTCCCAATCATGTGTAGTCAATAAATTCAACAGACGAGTTTCCGTTAAACCGTACCGTGGAAATTTCAGCAGCTCCGGGTTCAGACTTCGCCCCCAATCCCGCCAGGCAGGCGGTACGTAACTCGAATTGCCTCTCTATTCCGACAGGAAACGACCTCATGCATCCATTAATACAAAAACCTTCTGAGCTGAAGAATCAATAAGCTGAAGGTTTCAAACCAGGTATCAGGTTCCGGTTTAGTTTAGATTGTATTATTTCATCATGTTATCGAACTGCTGCTCAAGAATAGTGTGCCCATCTGCATATTAATCACCTGCTGTTTCTGGCTTCTGCTCTGCTTTTCTGTCGGATTCGATGATTATGAGAAACGATTTTACAACCCGGGGATCAAAATGTTTTCCCGACTGCTCTTTGATATAATCCAGTGCCTTTTCTTTGGACCACGCTCTCCGGTAAGGACGATCCGAGTTCAACGCGTCCCAGACATCAACAATAGCAAAGATGCGCGCTGCCAGCGGAATTTGCTCTCCTTTCAAACCGCGTGGGTAGCCAGTGCCATCCCATCTCTCATGGTGAGCATAGGGGATTTCCAAAGCGGGTCGTAGGTATTGGATTGGAGACAGCCAGTCAAAGGCAAAGACTGGATGCTGCCGCATAATCTGCCACTCTTCGTCAGTGAGTTTACCGGGTTTCTGCAATATGGAGTCCGGGATGCCCATCTTTCCAATATCGTGTAACAATGCTCCCCGGCGGATGTGCCCCAGCTTTTCTCCACCGACCTCCATTCTTCTCGCCACATGCATAGTCAATTCAACCACCCGGCGGCTGTGGCCTTCTGTTTCCACATCTTTCAGCTCAAGTGCATGGGCCCATCCTTCAATGGTGCCATCATAGGCCAGGGTCAAATCTATATTAGAGCGCTGCAGATCATTAAAGAGGGTAATGTTATCGATGGCAATGGCTACCTGGCTGGCCAGAAGCCGCAGGTAATTCACCCACTCATTATCCGGGTCAAGAGAAGATCGCTGGAAAATTTCCAATACTCCGACCAATTTTCCCTTGGCAATCAAAGGGACACCATAATAAGCAACGAACCCTTCTTTGCTGAACTGGGGCGATTCTTGGATTTTGCCTTCATCCTGGTTCAAATCAGGAATGAATAGGTGATCTCTTTGCAGGCCAACCTCTCCGGCATACCCCTCCCCCAATCGCAGGTCTGTATACTGGAGAGCAGCTGTTTGAAAACCACGACCCTGAGTAAACTGTAATGTCTGGAGATCTGCCTGGTATATCAGGACTACCGCAGCATCTATTGCCAGCTGTTTCAGTAATTGTTCCAGGATGATATGCAGGGTAACCTTTAGATCAAAACTGCCCATGATAGCCTGGTCGATATTAAGCAGGGCATCCAACTGCTTCATGCGCTGTTGGGCAGCACTGACCTGACGGGCATTTTCGATCGCTTGAGCGGACTGAGATGCGAAGGTCAAGGCAAGATCAGCTTGCTTATCTGAGTAGGCATTGAGTTGAATGCAGTCAAGGGTCAAGAAACCAATCATGGTATCACGGACCATCAGCGGAACACCCATCCAGCTTGCTACATTCTCTGACTGACCCCAATTCTGGAACCGGGGATCCTCTTTAGTGTTATTTACAATAAGCGGCATACCCATTCGTTGGATCTCTTGAAAGAGTTCATTTTCGCTGGAGAAGATATGCCCTTTGACTGACGGCTTGTTACCACGATCTGCCCTCACCAACAATTTCCCCTCATCGTGCAGGAAGATGGCTCCACTATCAAAGGGCAGCACTTGTCCAATCTGATCGAGAATGAGTTCCAGCACATGATCTAACTCCAGAGATGTGGATAGCGCCGCGGTGGTGGTGTTTAGCGTTTCCAATTGATGCGTGTACTTTAGCATCGCGTCCTCGGACCGCACCCGTTCGGTGATATCCAATATAATTGCAGAAAATAACGCTTCTTTTTCATAGTGCAGAAGCTGTAAATGTACTTCAACATCATAAAGTGATCCATCTTTACGTTTGTGAACAGCCTCAAAAACAACCCTTTCTCTTTCACTTTTTCGCAAGGGTTCTACTAATTCTGCAAAAGATTTTGCTGTAATATCAGGTTTAATATCGAGTGGTGTTAGTTCAAGCAATTCTTCCATCGTATAGCCCAAATTTTTCTGACCGGCTCTGTTCACCTGAGTAAATTTCAGCGTATCTGTTTTAAATAAATAGATTTCATTGAGGGAGTCTTCGAAGATACGGCTAAAACGTGAGATTTTTTCCTCCGCACGCTTGCGCCCGGTGATGTCGGTAAAGACCCCAATCGTTCCTGTGAAATTACCCTCCACATCGAAACGGGGAGAGCCGCCCACCAGGACAGAAATCCGCTGGCTGTCCTTTCCGACCAAATCCAGTTCATAACTGTCAGATTCGCCGCGCACTCGCCGTTCGTCGGCTGCCCGGATGAGGGGCTGTTGATCGGGAGGGACTATCTCCTTCCAGTGCATTCCGACCCACTCTTCGGATGTGTAGCCCAGCATTTTCACCGCCGCAGGATTGACGAAAGTAAAGACCCCTTCTTTGTCCTGCAAGGCGATGCCTTCAGTCATGTTCTGGATGATGCCTTCGTTGAAGGTGGCCAATTCCTGTGTTTCCTGGAAAAGCCGAGTTTTCTCGAGGGCAATGGCTGCCTGATTTGCAAAGGTCTTAATAGCAGGTATATCGGACTCACTCAAGTCGGAGCTGGAAATGGACAGTAAACCGTGTACCTCGCCGCCAACGGCCAAGGGGGCAATGATGGACTGCTTTTTACCAATTAAACCCATCACTTTATTTGCCAGTGGGCGCAACAGCCGGGGAAGAGTCTCTTCAATTGGTTTGATATCAAGATGGCTAAATACTGTCTCTTTACTGGTGATGATTTTGTGGAAATACCCTTCTGGCTTAAGTGGGAAACTGTAGTTTTTCGCTGACAGGTTGGTCAATTTTTCGATAGTCCGCAACAGATCTGATTTGAGGCTTTGATAAGACACGGCTAGGTGTTTCTTGTCATCACTCAGGGTAAAGACCGTGACCTCAAACCCCATCTTTACCACTTGTTCTCCGATTGCGCTGTAGATTTCCTCGGCGTTACTAGCACGCTGCACAGCCGGGGCAGCTTTGCTGAGAGTTAATAACAGGCGCTGGCTGCGGGCTTTCTCCTTCTCTGCCCGCAGACTCGTAATGGCTGCCGTCACCTGCCCGACAACACCGGCAACTCTTTTTACGTCCCCCTCGGTAAATGGCTCTCGGCGGGAAAAATCCATCAGGCCGATCGGTTCACCAGCCGATATCATAGGGACGGTAATAATAGACTGAATTCCCACAAGTTCGTATATCTGCGAAATTAATTTCTGAATCGCGAGCCGTGATTTTTCAGATAGGTCGATGGCATAAGTGAATTCCAGCATCCATTCCTGGATGATCTCCGAATCGTTGATGAGAAGAGGTCCATCAGCATGTAATAATTCCTTTGTCAAGCTCCCTTCCTTCAAAGGGATGCGAATATTCGAGAAACTGGTTCCGACAAGTTTTTCAATCCGCTTCACAGTACCCGGCAGCATGTCGAGGTTTTTCATTTCCAAATATTTTTGATCCTCGCTGCATAAATAGACAGTAGTGCTTTTACTGTTGAATATTCGTTTAGCCTCCCCTGTAAGTAATTTTAAGATCTCTGGGAAATCCATGCCGCAGTTGACAGCATTGTTAATCGCGTTTATCAGTGTCAATTCCTCGGTGCGCTGTTGGATTTCCTCTTCCGCCCGTGCCCGCTCGGTAATGTCCATGATTTGGGCAATCATTCTCGCTTTACCCCTCGAATCCCTCACAATAGCGGAGCTTATCTCCACCCTCCTTGGCGCGCCATCTTTTCTTAAGATGTAGAACTCATATCGGCCCAGCACTTCTTCTCCTCGTTGACGTCTCAGGTATCGGTCTGCTACGAGCTTTCCGTTTTCCTCATCCATAAACTCCCTGAAATCATGTCCGATGATTTCTTCATGATTACGTCCGAGTATTTGACACAGGGGGGCATTCACGTATTCAAACTTGAAATCTTCGCCTAAAATAATGATTCCGTTGTGAGAATTTTCCACCACAGCGCGATAACGCTCCTCGCTCTCCCACAGCGCCTCCTCCGCCTGCTCTCTCTTTTTCCCGACTTCGATATTATGCAGGGCGAAGCCAAGATCTCCCCCAATTTCTTGGAAAAGGTCTAGCTCTTCTTTGGTTTCCACAATATGTTCTGGAACTGACACTGTGAGCAGTCCGTAAATTTTATCCCCAAAATCAAGGCGGATCGAGAATCCACTCATCCCATCATATTCTTTAGATAGTGGGCAATCTCCGCATTCTATTGCAGGATCCACGACAATGACCGGAACCCGCTTTTCCAGAGCTTTAGATCCACAAACCGTCAACTCCCCTTTTTCAAGCATCTTCTTCAGCAGGGTAAATCTTTTACCCAATCCGGACTCGGCTGAGCTTAGATATTCTCCCTTTTCACCCAAAAGTACGATCCAGGCATTTTTATATCCGCGGTTTTTAGTCAGTAATTTACATGCTTTT
Source organism: uncultured Anaerolineales bacterium (assembly GCA_965372765.1). Classification (GTDB taxonomy): domain Bacteria; phylum Chloroflexota; class Anaerolineae; order Anaerolineales; family UBA11858; genus B10-G9. The sequence continues at coordinate 2,688 of CBDVDO010000035.1, read as the reverse complement.
TGAATCAGCGCCTCCCGATCCTTTTCTTCAACAATGAGCTGGTTGACTTTGCGGATAGTGTAAAGAACAAGATTGAGGTGTTGGGTTCTATCTTCCGCCTGCTTGCGTTCGGTGATGTCCAAAACCGCAGACTGGTAACCAATTGTATTCCCAGACTCATCTGAGATAATCGTTGCTAATCCTTGTGCATAAAATGTGGTGCCATCCTTCCTCAGAGCAGTGTATTCCCCTTCCCATTCCCCAGTTTCATCCAGCGCGGTGATGATATTCTTTGCCTCCTCTTGAAAATTTAGTAAGTCGCTGATCAGTTTTCCTATTACTTCGCTCTTGCTTTCGTAACCCCAGATTTTGATGAAAGCATCGTTGACGTGTGTCAAAACGCCTGCTTTGTCTGAAATACTGTTAGCTGTTAGTGAATATTCAAAAACCAGGTCTTTCAATAACAGCTCAGCTTCCGCCAGCTTGCGTACTCCAATTTGATCCTCCAACTCTTTTGAATACTCTTTTGATTCTTCATGCAGGCTGGCGTTCTGGACACTGATGGCTACCTGATTAGCCAAGGTTCGACCCAGATTGATCTCAGCTTCTGTAAAGTTCCGGGTTTTTCCGACGGTCCCCAGGATTAGCGTGCCTAATATCCGCTGTCCGACCATTAAAGGAAAATAAACTACCGTTCTTAATCCCCGAGCATCACAAATAGCTCTCTCCTCATCGGTCAAGTCGGCCTTCCTCGTGTCAGCCAGGATGACAGTATGTCCAGTGGAGAAAGACTTTTGGATATGTGGGTGATCGACCAATGCTGCCCGGAGGAAATTCTCAGACATTTTCGGGTCTAGTAGGGGGGTGGTTGCTCCCAGATAAATTTCTTCTTCCTCGAACACATAGATTGCAGCGGTATCTATCCCCATTAGATCAGTTGCATTATCTGTAGTCTTCTGCAGTACAGTCTTCATTTCCAGCGAAGAGTTCAGAGCTTGGCTGACTCTTAGGAGGGCAGCACTCTCCTCGGAACTGAGTCGTAATGCCTCATCAGTAAGTTTTTGCTCAACATCCGCTATTTCAAGCTCTCTAATCCTTTGCTGTAATTGTGTCACTTCTGAGACCAATTCTGCTTTTAACTTGTTTTTCTTGCTCATACTGAGCTCCTCCAACGTTTACCCGCCTTTTCTTCAAATGCATAAGGCGGAGAGTAATCGGCGGTTGATCTTTCTTTTATTATACCAATACTCAAATATTTGCTTAATAATTATAATAAATTTCGGGAGGCAATAATTCTTCGGGCTGAATGTCATCGAGAAAACCACAGATCTGCTGGATGGTGGCAGCCTACTTCGAGATAGGGCAATGCTGGTTGAAAAAGCCGAGGGTTTGTTCTTTGACCCGAAGAATAAAAACGGGTTTATCAACAAAAGAAACAACAGGGGAGTCTTTAGTAGATTCTTCCTCTTCACTTAATCATCTCCCTTATATCCGGGTTATCGGCAGCGGTTTCAGCTAATATGAGCTGTGTACTGTATTGCGGGTATCTTGGAGGCGGACAGGGGAAATTAATAAATTTGAGGCCAGATAAATTTAGGGCAAATTGCCGCAGGGAAAAGGATCGGCTTATTTCGAGACCGGAGACTAAAGCGAGTTTTGAATGCAGTTTTATAATCTTCCAAATCTCTTTAACGCCAGCAGTATGACCGTGGAAAAATAAGGCTGCCAGTAGGCAAGGCCGTGCTCATCATCCCAACCGCCGTCTTCCCGCTGAGATAAACCCAGGTGATCCAGGATGCGGTCGACCAATCCGGGGGGTGCATTCTTCGCTACGGTTGATTCGGGACCTGCCTCAAACTGGAAGAAGGGGAAAAGCTTGTTCATTTCTCCCTGAGATTCGTGACCCAGGGCACAGGCATAAATATTATCCAGGGTTGCTTCCTTGTATTTCTCCAATTGGGGAAATTCGACCACATTAAAGAAATAGTCATAAGCGTGATAAGCCATGAACAGCCAATTATTGGAATGGATTTTTTCCAGGGTCAGATTTTCTAGACCCCAGTTCCTGGTCTTTTCCTGAACTGTCGGCGGACAGAGATCAAGTTTTATAACGTTGCCAGTTATCGAATCGGGTTTCTTTTGTCCCTCCTCCCACCACTTCGCGTGCGGATAATCCAACAGGCCAGGGGGATTGCCCAGAGAGCCATCAGGGTTCTGAACTTTATCCACCCATTCCGGCGTATTGTCCAGCAGGGTTCCCGGGTGAATCCCGGTATCGCGGATAACCGAGAGTAAAAATTCCAGCATCAGCGGGTTGGACAGCGGTGATTTGATATCATGTTCCAGGCCGTGCCCCCAGCCGCCATCCTCGTTTTTGTAACAGGACAAACATTGATGGACCCTCTCAATCGGACCATCGTCAAATAAATAATCCCAGAGGGCTCTTTCCCACATTACTCCATGGGCATGGACAAAGCTGCGGGCATTGTCTATCGAGATCATGTGAATATCCGTCTTCTTGTGAGTATAGATTAATTATACAAGGTAAATACCCTAATAATGGAGGGGGGAGGTAGTCAATAGCAGATACATGTTGTTAATGGAAAAAGGAGCTGTCCCAAAAGCGCCCGGTGCAGCTCCTCCGCATTTTACACGAACCCCATAAAAGAAAAGCGCTTGCCTCTCTAATCAGTAGGGGTCTGACTTTCT
>CBDVDO010000034.1:0-9646 GCA_965372765.1 uncultured Anaerolineales bacterium | reverse complement strand
AGGAGAAGACATATGGCGAAAGCGAAATTTGAACGAACGAAACCGCATGTGAATGTGGGCACGATGGGACACATTGACCACGGGAAAACGACCCTAACAGCGGCGATCACAAAAGTGGCGGCGATGCAAGGATTCGGCGACTTCATGGCGTTTGACGAGATCGACAAGGCGCCGGAAGAGAAAGAGCGCGGGATCACAATCAGCATCTCGCACGTGGAATATGAAACCGAAGCCCGGCACTATGCGCACGTGGATATGCCCGGACACCGGGACTACATCAAGAACATGATCACCGGGGCAGCCCAGGTAGACGGAGCGATACTGGTAGTAGCAGCCTCCGACGGGCCCATGCCGCAAACCCGGGAGCACTTGCTCCTGGCCCGCCAGGTAGAAGTACCGAGCGTGGTGGTATATCTGAACAAGATAGACCAGATGGATGATCCGGAACTGATAGAGCTGGTGGAACTGGAGCTGAGAGAGCTGCTGAATGAGTATGGGTTCCCCGGCGACGAGACCCCGATAGTGAAAGGGAGCGCGCTGCATGCGCTGGAGAGCACAAGCGAAGATCCGGATGCGGAAGAATATGAGAGCATTCGAGAGCTGCTGCGGGTGGTAGATGAGTATATACCGGAACCGGAACGAGAAACCGACAAACCGTTTATGATGCCGATAGAAGACGTGTTCACGATCAAGGGACGCGGCACGGTGGTAACGGGCAGGATCGAGCGAGGCATAATCAATACCGGAGACCCGGTAGAGATCATCGGAATGCAGGAAGAGATAATAAACACAGTGGTGACCGGAGTGGAAATGTTCCACAAGATTCTGGATGAAGGGCGGGCAGGAGACAATGTAGGATTGCTGCTGAGGGGAACGGATCGAGATGAGGTAGAGCGCGGAATGGTGATAGCCAAACCGAAGAGCATCAAACCGATCACGAAATTCAAGACTGAGGTATATGTGCTGAAGCAGGAAGAGGGAGGACGGCATAAACCGTTCTTCACCGGCTACCGACCGCAGTTTTATGTCAAGACCATTGACGTGACAGGGTCAGTCACCCTGCCGGAAGGTGTTGAGATGGTAATGCCTGGTGACAATGTGAACATGGTAGTGGAACTGATTGTACCGATCGCATTGGAGCAAGGTGGAAAATTCGCTATTCGAGAAGGTGGTCTCACGGTTGCATCCGGTGTGGTCACTGAGATCCTAGAGTAAAACTATGGCTAAACAAAAGATTCGAATTCGCTTGAAAGCTTACGATCACCGAGTGTTGGATCAATCCGCACGACGAATCGTTGAAACCGCTGAGAGAACTGGAGCCCGAGTAGTGGGCCCGGTTCCTCTCCCAACGAGAATTGAAAAATTTGCCGTGCGGCGGTCAACTTTTGTTCACAAGGATTCTCATGAACATTTTGAGATCCGAACACATAAACGTTTGATTGATGTTTTGGAACCAGATTCACAAACGATTGATTTGCTGATGCGCCTTAATTTACCTGCAGGCGTTGATATTGAAATTAAAATTTAATAGTGTATAATAGGCAGTCTGTGCCAAAATGCGGAAGATAGCAAATTGGCAAGAAAGTACGACAAACTCTTCCCTAAGACAGGTAGAGTCTCGCTGGAGAAACGGATTAACAAACCCAGCGAAAAATTGGATAACGTAAGAGCGTTTCCAAACGAGAACACAAAATCCAGCTGTTCGCGAAGGATACGTTTACTGCGTTGTTTGGGATGATGAAGCTAAGCCCTAGTTGGCAGTCCCAGAAAATAAATCAATAGTAGGAGACAAATGAGATGAAAGGGCTAATTGGAAAGAAAGTCGGTATGACCCAGTTATTTGACGATTCAGGGAAAGCAATTCCCGTTACAGTCATTGAAGCTGGGCCTTGTTATGTCACACAGGTCCGCACATTGGACCAGGATGGATACAGCGCTGTTCAATTGGGATTTGAAGAAGCAAAACCCCAGCGGTTGACTGGTGGAGAACTTGGCCACTTGAAGAAATACGATCTCCCTGCTCTCCGGTACCTGAGGGAATTCCGAACGAATGAAGAATTGGAAGAGGGAGAAAAACTCACAGTTGAGGTGTTTGCTGAGGGTGAGCGGGTTGACATTGTTGGAAAATCCAAAGGACGTGGTTTTGCCGGTGTTGTAAAACGGTACGGATTCTCTGGAGGTCCAAAAACCCACGGTCAATCAGACCGCCAGCGCGCACCGGGGTCTATCGGTGCCGGATCAACGCCGGGACGTGTTTTTAAAGGGAAGAAGATGCCTGGGCGGATGGGAAATGAAACAGTGACTTCTCAGAATTTGCTGATTTCCCGGATTGATCCCGAGAATAATATTATTGCAGTCCGTGGTTCAGTACCAGGACCCAAAAACGGGTTGGTCATAATTAAAGAAGCCCGGAAACAGTAACCGGTTGGAGCAAAAGATTATGGAAGCAAATGTTATCAATATGAAGGGTAAGAAAATTGATACTGTCGAACTGCCAGGAGAGATTTTTGACGCCCCGGTTAACATAGATATGATGCATCAAGCCTATGTTCGCCAACTGGCGCATCAGCGGCTTGGAAGGCACAGCACCAAAGGCAGAAGCGAAGTCTCTGGCGGCGGACGGAAACCCTGGCGGCAGAAAGGCACAGGAAGGGCTCGCCAAGGATCAATCAGGGCAGCTCAGTGGGTGGGCGGAGGCAAGATTTTCACCCCCAAACCCCGTTCATATGAGCAGAAGATGCCCAAGAAAATGCGCAGAGCTGCTTTGCGATCGGCAATCACGCTAAAACATTCTTCAGAGGAAATGTTCATCGTGGACGAATTTGCTCTGAAGGAGCCAAAAACTCAGTTGATGATCGATACGCTGGAAAAAATTACCGGCGGTCAAGATTGCCTGATCGTTTATCCTGAAAAGGATGAGAATTATGACTTGTTGGTGCGGGCGATTAATAATTTGCCGGATGCGACTGTTTTGCTGGCGGATTACTTAAATATTCGGGATTTATTGGGACACGAGAAGGTCATCCTTGTCAAATCAGGACTGGACCGGATCTCGGAGATTTTATTACGGGAGTAGGGCGATGACCACGATATATGATGTTTTACGACGACCAATACTAACTGAAAAATCAACCCACCAGTATGCAAAATTGAATCAATTTGTATTTGAAGTGGCGAGTGACGCAACCAAAAGCATGATCAAAGAAGCCATTGAGACGATATTTGAAGTAAAAGTTCTCCGGGTAAATACGATGGTTATGCCAGCAAAAAGATCTCGCCGTGCGCGCAGCCGCCGGGTATTAATCAGACGCAGTGCTTATAAAAAAGCTGTTGTCACCCTGGCCCCTGGCGATACGATTTCTGTATTTGAAGGAGTTCGGTAATGGCAGTAAAGAAATATAAGCCCGTTACCCCGGGTATGCGTGGGCGAACAGGCTATACATTTGAAGAAATAACTAAGAATAAACCAGAACGTTCATTGGTGAAACCGCTCCGAAAAAAGGGTGGACGCAACGTCTATGGACGGATCACAGTCCGCCATCGAGGTGGAGGTCACAAACGGAGATACCGCATTGTGGATTTTAAGCGGGAGAAACATAATATTCCTGCCCGGGTTGCCGGAATTGAATATGATCCCAACCGGACTGCCAGGTTGGCTCTGCTGCATTATGCCGATGGCGAGAAACGGTATATCATCGCTCCAGTTGGATTGCGGGTAGGTGATACAGTGGTATCCGGATCAGAAGTGGAAATTGCTCCTGGGAATATGTTGCCCATAAGCATTATTCCAACCGGGACCCGAATTCATAATATTGAGCTGAAAGAAGGAGCAGGAGGGCAGTTGGTGCGCTCCGCAGGCACATCCGCCCGATTAATCGCCAAAGAAGGAAAATACGGTCAGGTCCGATTGCCTTCAGGAGAAATTCGCCTGATCCGGCAGACCTGCATGGCAACGATCGGTCAAGTGGGTAATGTTGACCATGGCCTTATTAATCTGGGTAAAGCAGGCAGGAAGCGCCACATGGGCATCCGCCCTACTGTCCGTGGATCTGCAATGTCTCCCCGGGACCATCCGCATGGAGGTGGCGAAGGCCGTTCTCCAATAGGTATGCCGAGTCCCAAGAGTCCCTGGGGTAAGAAAACCCTGGGTGCAAAAACCCGCCGGAACAAAAGAACCGGTAAGTATATTGTCCGGGATCGACGGGTTGGAAAGAAGAAACGCCGCTAAAATGTTCCTGTATTGCAGCAAATTAAGGCAATGCATTAGGAGTTGAAGGTATGTCAAGATCACTGAAAAAGGGTCCATTCATAGACCCCAAGTTATTAAAGAAAATTGAAGCTATGAATGAGCGTGGAGAGAAGAAAGTAATTCGGACCTGGAGCCGAGCCAGTGTGATTTTCCCCCAATTGGTGGGGCACACGATTGCGGTTCATGATGGTCGCCGCCACGTTCCGATTTATATCACAGAGAATATGGTTGGACACCGTCTGGGTGAGTTTGCTCCTACCCGGACATTCCGTGGGCATTTAGCGGCGAAGCGAACATCCCGTACGACGGAAACCGACGACTCCGCTGCCAGGGAGATTTAGATATGGAAAAAAATATCAAAGCAGAAGCACGTCATATCCCTGTTTCCGCGCAAAAAGCGCGCCTGGTAATTGACCTGGTGCGAGGAAAAGATGTTGTAGAGGCCTTGGAAGTGTTGAGTTTTACACCCAACAAAGCTGCTCTCTCCGTTTCAAAACTGATAAATTCAGCGATTGCCAATGCGGAGAATAACTTAGGGCTTAATCGGTATGATTTATACATCCACTATATTGTTGCTGATGTGGGACCGACTCGCAAGTGGCGCCGCTTTGGAGCCCGGGGACGGGTGAAACCCCGCCTGCGCCGGTCATCACACTTTTCTATTATATTAAGAGAACATGAAGAGGCATAGGAACGATTGATGAAAGCAACTGCCCCTAAATTGAGTTCTCAGCGGGCAGACGTGATCAGTAGGAGAAATTATGGGTCGTAAAGTACATCCAATTGGATTTCGTTTGAAAATTACCAAGACCTGGGATGCACATTGGTTTGCCGAAGGTGATCAATATGTGGAACACTTGCATGAAGATATCGCGATTCGAAACTTGATTCATCAAGAAGCGGATCGAGCAGGCGTTTCCAAGATTGAAATTGAACGGTTCCCAGGGAAAGTAAAAGTTATCATCCATACTTCAAAACCTGGTGTTTTGATCGGCCGCAAAGGCGCAAATGTTAAGATCATGCGCAACAGTTTGGAAGGATTGGTCGGAAAGACAATCGATGTGGATATCAAAGAGATTGAAACCCCTGATCTGGATGCTTACCTGGTGGCAGAAAATGTAGCACGCCAGATTGAAAGCAGGATCAGCTTCTCACGTGCCATGAAACGGACTATCCAGCGCACGATGCGGGAAGGAGCCGAGGGTATCCGTATTGAAGTTGCCGGCCGCCTGGGCGGTGCTGAAATGTCCCGAACCATCCACATGAGAGAAGGACGAGTTCCGCGCCAGACGTTACGGGCTGATATTGATTATGCATTGGCTGAAGCAGCTACTACTTACGGCAATATTGGCGTAAAAGTATGGATTTATAAGGGTGAAGTCCTGCCAGTACTGGACGAAGAAGAAGAAAAAGAAGCGCATGACGGAGTTTACGTCAGTAAATAATGCTTAGCTTTTTAGATTTTAGCGGATAAATGAAAGGATTAGTACCATGTTGATGCCAAAACGTGTCAAATTTAGAAAACAGATGCGTGGTCGAATGAAAGGGAAAGCATACCGCGGCTCGGAGTTGCACTTTGGCAATTACGGACTTCAGGCTTTAGAACCTTCCTGGATCACTGCCCGGCAAATTGAAGCTTGCCGCAGAGCCATGGTAAGAGCTATGAAGCGACGAGGCAAAGTTTGGATTCGTATCTTTCCTGATAAACCGATCACAAAACGAGCGGCTGAGTCCCGGATGGGTAAAGGCAAAGGCGACGTTGAATATTGGGCTGCTGTTGTAAAACCCGGACGGATCATGTTTGAAATAGGTGGAGATGTTGTGGAGAGTGTGGCAATTGAGGCTTTACGGCTTGCTTCCTACAAATTACCCATAAAAACTAAAGTAGTCCGCAGAGAAGAAGTAGGAGAAAGCGCATGAAATCAGAAGAAATCCGAGCCTTAGCGGACGAAGAAATACAAGCTCAGATTGATGAAACCCGGGAAGAAATGATGAATCTCAGATTTCAACAGTCAACCGGTGAGTTGTTGAATACCTCCCGGATAACAGAAACCAGGCGTCTGATTGCCAGGTTTGAAACAATATTACGAGAACGTGAGCTGGAAGGTGAATCATGAGTAAACGCCGTCGTATGACTGGTGTTGTGACCAGTAATAAAATGGATAAGACAGTTTCGGTTAGGATTGCCCGGCGGTTCCGCCATCGCTTATACAAAAAAGTCATCGACCGCCATAATTCAGTTAAGGCGCACGATGAATTGGGATGCGAGATTGGAGATAAAGTTCTGATCGTGGAGTCCAAACCGATTTCAAAGACAAAACGGTGGGCTGTGGAAGAAATCATTCGGAAATCGATTTCTACTCAGCAAGCCTAAACGGAGTCAGCAATGATACAACAAGAATCAAGAGTAAATGTTGCCGACAACTCTGGAGCCCGCGAACTGCTGGTTATTCGAGTTCTGGGTGGATCAACCCGTCGATATGCCCGTGTCGGTGATGTTGTTGTCGGGGCGATAAAAGATGCTACTTCACAGGGATCTGTTAAAACCCATGAAGTTGTTAGAGCAGTTGTTGTCCGCACAGCAAAAGAATGGCGCCGTAAAGATGGCTCAACTGTGAAATTTGATGATAATGCCGTAGTTATCCTGGATGCTGATGGTACGAACCCAAAAGGTACCCGTATCTTTGGACCGGTTGCCCGTGAACTTCGAGAAAGGGGATATATGAAAATTGTTTCCCTGGCGCCAGAGACGGTCTAGGAAATAAGAAGCAGGAGAGATTGACGTGAAATTAAAAATTCGTAAAGGTGATACCGTCGAAGTGATCAGCGGACGAGCTGCTGATAAAGGTGAACAAGGAGAAGTTCTTAAAGTTTACCGGGAAAAACAGCGGATTACCGTACAAGGAATAAATATCCGGAAAAAGCACCAGGGGCAAATTCAAACCCAAGGCAGAACAATGTCCCCCGGAATTATTGAATTTGAAGGTCCGATTCATATTTCCAATGTGATGCTTGTCTGTCCATCGTGTGGAAAACCCACTCGGGTCGGGATTTCCCGTGAAGATGGAAAAGCCCACCGGATATGTAAACGCTGTGAAGCGGTGATTGACTAATTGCTGGGAGCGGAAGAATGAGTAGATTAAAAGAGCGTTATCAGAAAGAAGTTGTACCAGGTCTTATTAAAGATCTTGGATTAAAGAATGTTATGGAGTGCCCCCGGGTCATGAAGGTGGTCGTGAATATTGGTGTGGGTGATGCCGTCGACAATGGCAAGCTGCTGGATGAGTCGGTTCGTGATTTGACAAAAATTACGGGTCAAAAGCCCATTATCAATAAATCCAAAAGGAATATTGCGAATTTCAAGCTTCGGGTTGGATCACCAATCGGTACATCAGTCACCTTGCGGGGATATAAAATGTGGTCATTCCTGGATCGATTAATGAATGTTGCCTTACCCAGGGTACGTGACTTTCGAGGTGTATCTCCTAATTCATTTGATGGACGGGGAAATTACACCCTCGGCATCACTGAGCAGCTGGTTTTTCCAGAAATAAATTATGACGAAGTCAGCAAGATTCGAGGTCTCGAGGTAACTATTGTTACTTCCAGCCAGGATGATGAATCGGGTAGAGAGCTGCTGCGAAAATTGGGGATGCCGTTTAAGGAGGATAACCGCTAATGGCAAAGAAAAGTATGATTGCACGTGAAACGAAACGTAAATATAAGGTCAGGGAAATAAATCGGTGTAAAAAATGCGGCCGACCGCGAGGATATATGCGCCGGTTCGGATTATGCAGGATTTGTTTCCGTGAATTGGCACTCGATGGGAAGATTCCCGGAGTTGTCAAATCATCTTGGTAGATTGGATGGAGGATAAGTAATGAGTTTTAATGATCCAATTGCTGATATGCTAACGCGAATCCGAAATGCAGTGAGAGCAGAGCATTCTCAGGTAGCAATGCCGAGCTCAAAGATGAAGGTATCCATTGCAAAAATTTTGGCTGAAGAAGGATTTGTCAGCAATTTCGAAGTCACTGAAATAGAAAATTCAGCCCATAAAACCTTAACCCTCGACTTGAAATATGTCGGTAAACGGCGTACTAAACGCTCTGTAATTACCGACTTGCAGCGGGTAAGTCTTCCCGGTCAGAGAATTTATGCAGGGAAAGGTAAGATACCATACGTTTTGTCTGGAATGGGTATTTCCATTCTAACAACCTCAAAAGGTGTAATGACTGGACGTGAGGCGAAAAAACAAGGCGTTGGTGGAGAAATTGTTTGCAAAGTATGGTAGGAGATTTGTGACCTGGCTTGCGGTATACAGTCAGGAACGATCAAGGAGAATGAACCGTGTCTAGAATTGGACGTCTGCCGGTTGAAGTCCCGTCCGGCGTAGATGTAAAAATAAATGGATCGCACGTAAAGATCAAAGGGCCAAAAGGCGAATTGGAATTTACCTTTTCTCCGGGCATTGACTTTTCCTTCAAGGATGGGGAAATCAAAGTCACAAGGCCTTCTGATGTCAGAGAAATGCGATCTTTACATGGAACCACCAGATCATTGATCCAAAACATGATCATTGGCGTAACGGATGGTTATCAAAAAGAACTGCAGCTGGTGGGCGTAGGATACCGTGCAGCTATGCAGGGGAAAAACCTGGTTTTGAATGTTGGGTACTCACATCAGGTTGAAATTGAACCCCCTCCAGGAATTGAGTTTGTGGTGGGAGACCGGGCACAGCAGATTTTTATCAGTGGAATTGATAAACAAAAAGTAGGCCAGGTAGCAGCTGATATCCGGAAAGTAAGAAAGCCTGAACCGTACAAAGGGAAGGGCATTCGATATAAAGATGAGTGGGTCCGACGTAAAGCAGGTAAAGCGGGTAAGGTAGCTTAATATGGCAAAAAAACGAACTAGAGGGGATGCTCGTAAAAGGCGGCATCTAAGAATCCGCCGCAAAGTTATCGGAACACCTGAAAAACCTCGTTTGAATGTATATCGTAGTTTGGACGAGATCTACGTTCAGGTTATTGATGACACGAAAGGTCACACCCTGGCTTCCGCATCAACAATTGATTCGGGACTCAAGAAGAAATTAAAGGGGATGACGAAAAAAGAAAAAGCAAAGTTGGTTGGTCAAACCATTGCTGATCGCGCAAAAGATAAAGGCATTAAAAGCGTAGTTTTTGACCGCGGCGGATTTAAATACATTGGCCGTGTCGCGGCTCTCGCTGAAGGTGCCCGTGAAAATGGACTGAAGTTTTAGATAACGGACCGGGAGAAGGTTATGACAAACGGTTATAAAGATAATTCTGAACAAGAATTAGATGAAAGGATCGTAAATATTGAGCGTGTTGCTGCCGTTATGAAAGGTGGACGCCGGTTTTCCTTCAGGGT